>NZ_DBHIXN010000005.1:1967-80033 GCF_057270615.1 Leptotrichia sp. | reverse complement strand
TCAAATCTAAAAAGAATAATGTTAAAAGTTACACGACAAATTGTGTGAATAATTCGATACGAATTGAGGAAAACAAATATTTGGTTTTGCCAAAATTGAAAAAAGTAAAATTGAAATATCATAGAGAAATACCAAAGGATTATAAAATAAAGTCGGTAACATTGACAAACAGTAATGGAAATTACTATGTTTCTGTTTTGACGGAATTTGAAAAAGAAATTCAAAAAATGCCAAGTAATGATAAAGTGATTGGACTTGATTTTTCAATGTCTGAATTATTTGTCAGTTCTGAAAATCAAAGGGCTGATTATCCAAGATATTTTAGGATGTTGGAGAAAAAATTGAAAAAATTACAAAAATCATTATCGAGAAAAGTAAAATTTTCTAAAAATTGGTATAAGCAAAGATCGAAAATATCAAAACTACATGAGTATATCAAAAATTGCCGAAGAGATTTCTTGCATAAATTATCGAAAAAATTATCTGAAGATTATAATGCTGTGGTTGTTGAAAATTTGAATATGAGAGGGATGAGCCAGGCATTAAATTTTGGAAAAAGTGTAGGAGATAATGGATGGGGAATGTTTTTGAGAATGCTTGAGTATAAGTTGATGTTTTTAGGGAAACAATTTTTGAAGATAGATAGGTGGTTTCCGTCATCGAAAACTTGTAGTAAATGTGGAAATGTTAAAGAGGAACTGAAATTATCAGAAAGAAGTTATAAATGTGAGTGTTGTGGAATTGAAATTGATAGAGATTACAATGCGGCACTGAATATAAGAGATATTGGAAAAGAAATGTTGAAATATTAGGAAATAAAAAAACAGGGCAGGAACTGCCCGAAGAGCTTGGTAAATATATTTGGCTAGCAAAAGCAGATACTTCCCAAGAAGCTCCCGCTTCTAAAAGCGGGAGTAGTTCACATTTGTGATATAATAGGGGCGAAAATTTTAAAATTGAAAAGATATGAGAGGAGTAAAAATCCAATCTAGTTGAAATTTTGCTTTTTTTAAATAATAAAAAAGTAGAGAGGAAATAATAAAGATAGAAATTTAAAGATACTGTTTTTATTGGGATTTTTATACTTTTGTAAATGATTAAAAATAAGTGTTGAAAAGGAGAAAGATTTTAAATATGAATAATAAGAATCAGACATTTGCCAGATTTTCAATGATGGTTGGAGAAGATGGAATTGAAAAGTTGAATAATTCAAGAGTTATAGTTTTTGGAGTTGGAGGAGTTGGGTCTTATACTGTGGAGGCTCTGGCGAGAGCTGGAGTCGGGCATATTACGATGGTTGATTTTGATGAAATTTCAGAGTCAAATATTAATAGACAGCTTCATTCACTTAGAAGTACGATCGGGAAGTCTAAAGTTGAGGTCATGAAGGATAGAATTTTGGATATTAATCCTGAATGTGAAGTTGAACTTGTGAAAAAGCTGATAGCCGATGATATTGAGGAAGTTTTAGGAAATTTTGAGAAGGTTGAAAATTTGGAAGAATCAAAAGATTTGGATAATAGTAAGAAAAATTATAAATATGATTTTGTGGTGGATGCTATTGATGTGATTGGGAGTAAAGTTAATTTGATTGAATATTGTGTAAAAAATAAAATAAATATTATTTCTTCAATGGGATTTGGGAATAAAATGCATCCAGAAATGGTAGAAATTGCAAAAATAAAAAATACATCTGTTTGTCCGATGGCAAGAACGATTAGGAGTATTTTAAAAAAGAAAAAAATTATAAATGTACCAGTTGTGTATTCAAGGGAAATTCCAGTTAAACCTGACAAATCAGAATTATTTAAGGAAGAATTGCCGACTGAATTTAGGGAAAATAATGAAATTCCGAGAAAAACTACGCCTGGAAGTAATTCATTTGTGCCTGGAACAGCTGGGCTTGTGCTGGCTTCTTATGTTGTGAGAAAAATTTTAGAATGGGATTGATTTAAATAAAAAAATAATAAAAGAAAAATGAAAAAAGGAGTGAGATTAATTGGCAGAAAAAAATGAGGCTGTTTTGACAGCGGGAAACGAGAAAAATTTAGAGAAAAATAAGAAAGGTAATTCTCCAAAATGGGATTCTGAGAAAAAGAATCTTTTAGTAAAAATATTAATTGTAGTTGGATTAGTTTTATGTATTTTTGGAATAATGGATAAGATTTTTGAGCATACGGTTTTTAATTTTTTTAAAAACTTGACAATGCCGTATTTGGAAAAGACTTATGAAGAATCTAAAAAGATGTTTTTGACATTGTCTCTTTTGAAGGGGACTACAGATATTATTGAAGGAAGTACAGTTAATGTAAGTATGATTGTTGGGATGGAAATTGAGATTGGAGATATTGTTCAGCCTATTTACGATATGATAAATATTTTGTGGAAAGTTTCACTTGCAAGTGTTGTTATATTAAAATTGGAAACAATTTATTATGAGGTCTTTAAAGTAAAATTGGCTACAATCTTGACGTTTATTTCATTGATTACAGTTTTTCCATATACTATTTATAAAAATAAAGTTACAAGAATTTTCAAGAAAATTTCAAAATATTCACTTTTTGTCTTGCTTTATATTTATATAGTTTTGCCAGGTGCGATATATGTAAATTCAGCAATTTCAAAATATTTTCAAAAAGAGTACCAATATCCTGCAACTGTTGAACTAAATCAGGATTTAAGCAGATTAACTAAAGTAAAGGATGAAATGCTGTCACTAGATCATTCAAAAAGTATTTTTAATATTCCTGGACAAATAGATAGTGCAAAAGGTAAAATTGATAACTTTACAAAGGAAATAAATACTATTTCTAATGATTTAGTTGAAGATGCACCAGTTATTATTGGAATACTTTTATTGACATCAATAGTGTTGCCATTGTTAATAGTGATTTTGCTTTATGTGATTACAAAGTCGATTATTTTTGAAAAATTGAGTGAAGTTGGGAAAAAATAATAAATAGAGAACGAAAAATTGCAGTTATTAATTTAACTGTAATTTTTTCTTACTTGAAATACCCTTTCTAATCTGCTAAAATATAACTATAAAAAGTTGAATTTTAATATTAAAAATCTTTAATAGAAGGGAGATTTGCAAAGATTTGTATTTGCAAAAGTGGGATTGATATGAAGGATAAAGTAAATATGAAAGTTGTTGGAATTGGCGGAATGGGGATAAATTTTGTTAATTTTATGATATCTTCGGGAACAAAGAAAGTTGAATACATAACGGTTGACACAGATAATAAAAATTCTGAAATAAGTCGAGCACAAAAAAAAATTTTTTTGGATACTGGAGTTAGGGAATGCAGTATGGAGCAGGCTGAAAGAGTGGCATTTCAGTGTGAAAATCAGTTTCAGGAACTACTTTACGGGACAGATATTTTATTTTTAATTTCAGGAATTGGTGGATCTACTGGAAGCGGAGTAATGCCTGTCATTCTTGAGATTGCAAAAAAATTGAAAATTTTTACTATTAGTATCGTTGCACGTCCATTTTATTTGGAAGGATTTGAAACTTTGAAAATTGCGAATACAGGAATAAAGAAAATTGAAAAACTTACAGATAGCTTAATTATTATTCCAAATGAAAAATTATATAATTATATTGATAGAAAAGAGACTCTTGAATCTGTTTATAATACAGTAAATTTGATCATAAAGGAAGGTATTGAGGGAATTGTGAATATCTTGACAGAAGTTGGATTTATGAATATTGATTTTTTAGATGTAAAAGCTGTTCTTTATAATGCTAAGAATACAATTATTAGAGTGGGAGAAGGTAAGGGAGATAATGCAGTTGATAAAGTAATTGAGCAACTTATGGAAAATAACTTGTTTGAGGGTAAATTGGAAGATGCGAAAAGAGTTTTAATAAATTTTACAACAGGACAAAGTGTTTCACTTATAGATATTGGAAAAATTACAGAAAAAATTTCTGATATTATAAAGGATAAAAATGTTAATCTGATATGGGGAGTTGTAATTGATCAAAGTTATGATGAAATTGGAAAAATAAAAACAGTTGTAATATCTAGTATTTAATTTTTAATAAAATAAATTTTAAAATCAAAATTTAGAGTTAAGAGTGTACATTTTTTTGTATAATTATATATATTTTTTTAATTTACGTAGATATTTATACAAAATTTTGGACACTCTCAACTTAATTTAAAATTTTATATTATTCTCATTAAAATATCCTTTGCTAAAAGTGAATAAAATATGTTTTTTAGTAATAAAATTATAATGAATCAGCTAAAGCGCTTATTGCAAAAAGCATAACAATTCCATAAAAGAGAATACCTATAATAATACTAACTACTATAAAAATAATATATAGTTTTAAGGCTTTTGACTGCTCATTGAAGTATGATTTTAATTGTTCTCCATCTTTCGTGATGAGAGTATCTTCTAAAGCGTTTGCTGATTTAAAAAATTTAATTGAAATTATAATAGTAAAAATTCCAAGGAATAATATTAATATTTGAAAAACTCCTACAATAATTCCTAGAACTGACAGAACTTTTATTACCGTTGCCATAAATTTTATATTTTTTACAGTTAGATCATCTAAAGTCAATGTAATGGAACTATTTTTTGTATTTTCATTGGAACTGGAATAAGTGTCAGTCAAATTTGAAGTACTAGAATTATTTATTACTTCATTTCTTATTTTATTTAACTCTTCCATATCGTATTTTGAATGATGTTGTTCATTGTTATCGTTATTTTTATTGCTTTCAAAGTCCATAATAGCCTCCTTAATATTTTGATTTGAATTATTAAATGTATTTGATAGTAGCTGTATTTAATTTTGGACTAAAATGTGTTAAAGATTTTAAATAATATTATTCTACAATTTTAAATAAACAGGAATTTTTTTATTTTGACAAGAAGATACATCCCTTTGCTATAATATTTTTTAATATTTAAGTAGAAGATTTGTTATGAAATTTTTGCGGGATCTGATACTTCTTGCCAATATACAAGTAAAATTATAATATAATTTTTTATTTATTTTTTAAAATATCTCTGATTTCAGATAATAATGTTTCTTCTTTTGTTGGAGCTGGTTCAGCTGGTTTTTCAGCCACAGCAGGTTTTCTTAATTTATTTACAAATTTTACCATAAGAAAAATAACAAAAGCCATAATAAAGAAATTAACTACGTTTTGGATAAATAATCCATATTTTACTGCAGCTTCTGGAGTTGAACCGCTGGCAGGTGTAATAACTAATTTTAAGTTTGAAAAATCAATTTTTCCTAAAATTATTCCGATAACAGGCATAATTATGTCATCTACTAACGAAGTTACTATTTTTCCAAAAGCAGCCCCAATTATAACTCCAACTGCAAGATCCATTACATTTCCTCTTGATATAAATTCTTTAAATTCTTTAAACATTAGAAATAGCTCTCCTTTCAAATATATATCGTTAATTATAATGTATTTTTTAAAAAAATGCAACCTTTTTATTTTTTACCATATCTTTGATTTAAAAAATTTGTAAAAATTCGTAAAAAATGGTATAATTAAAGAAATTTTAAGAAGGTATTTTGAGTAAGTAATTGTAAAATTTTTTATTAATTTAAACGATAAATATTAAGTGAGTAAAGAATTTTACTATTATTTGCTCCCTTCTTAAAAAATAAAAATTTTTAGGAGGAAAAATGTTTGAAGAGAAAATTTATGGTTTTAATTTAGGAAACCAACAAATTAAGATAAGTACTGGAAAGATTGCACGTCAGGCTGGGGGATCAGTTATTGTGCAGTGTGGAGGAACTGTACTTTTGGTTACAGCGACTAGAAGTAAGGATGTCAAGGAAGGACAGGATTTTTTTCCGCTTACAGTTGATTATATTGAGAAATTTTATGCATCTGGAAAATTTCCGGGAGGATTTATAAAAAGGGAAACTAAGCCAGGAACTGATGAAATCCTGATTTCAAGATTGGTTGACAGACCGATTAGACCGTTATTTCCAGAAGGATTTTTAAATGCAGTTCATATTGTAATTACGGTACTTTCCTATGATGAAGTGAACTATCCTGAAAATCTGGCTACAATCGGAGTTTCTGCTGCATTAGGATTATCAGATATTCCGTTTGCGGGAACTGTGGCTGGAGTTACAGTTGGGTATATTAATGGAGAATATATTCTGAATCCAACTGGAGATCAGCTTTTGGAAAGTGAAATCCAATTATCAGTTGCAGGTACAAAAGATGCTGTAACAATGGTAGAAGCTGGAGCTAAAGAGGTTTCTGAAGAAGTAATGCTGGAAGCTATTATGTTTGGACATGAAAAGATTAAGGAAATTTGTGCAGAGCAGGATAAATTTTTGGCACAATTTGACGTACAAAAATATGAATTTGAAAAAAAGGAAGTAGAGCCTGAAATTAAAGAGTTTATTGACAGCTTTGAAAATGAAGTTGAAAATGCGATTATGACACCTGGTAAATTGGAAAAATATGAAGCAATTGACAATTTAGAAATAGAACTTTTTGAAAGATATATTGAAAAACTTGAAAGTGAAGAAAGAGAAATTGATGAAGATCTTGAAAAGGAATTTAAAAAATATTACAGAGATGTAGAAAAAAGACTTGTAAGAAATGCTATTTTGTATAAGCAATATCGTGCTGATGGAAGAAAAACTACTGAAATCCGTCCAATTGATGTGGAAATAGATACACTTCCAATACCGCATGGTTCAGCATTATTTACACGTGGAGAAACTCAGGCATTGGTTGTTGCAACACTTGGAAGTAAAGAAGATGAACAAATTATTGATGGAATGGAAGATGAAACACGTAAAAAATTCTTCCTGCATTATAATTTTCCGCCATATTCAGTTGGAGAAGCTGGGTTCATGAGAGCACCTGGAAGACGTGAGCTAGGACATGGAAATTTAGCTGAAAGAGCATTAAAGCATGTTATGCCAGATCAAGACAAATTTCCGTATACAGTAAGACTTGTTTCTGAAATTACAGAATCTAACGGATCTTCATCACAAGCGACAATTTGTGGAGGATCGCTTGCATTAATGGCAGCTGGAGTGCCTATAAAATCAACAGTTGCAGGAATTGCAATGGGGCTTATAAAAGAAGGGGACACGTTTACTGTACTTACTGATATTCAAGGACTTGAAGATCATCTGGGAGATATGGACTTTAAAGTTGCAGGTACAAAAGATGGAATTACTGCGATTCAAATGGATATAAAAATTGAAGGAATTACAAGAGAAATAATGGAAATAGCTTTAAAACAAGCATTGGAAGGAAGAATGTTCATTATTGATAAAATGGAAGCTGTAATAAGCGAACCTAGAGCTGAAGTTTCTGAAAATGCACCAAAAATTGAAGTTATCAAAATTAATCCAGACAAGATTGCAGGACTTATTGGGCCTGGAGGAAAAGTTATTAGAGCGATTATTGATGAAACTGGAGTTTCAATAGATATTGATGATGATGGAACTGTTTCGATTTTTGGAAAAGAATCTGAAGGTATGAAAAAAGCATTGGAACTTGTAAAAAATCAAACACAGTCTGTTGAGTTAAATGGAATTTATGAAGGAAAAGTTACGAAATTAATGAAATTTGGCGCATTTGTGGAAGTATTGCCTGGAAAAGAAGGACTTTTGCATATTTCGGAAATAAGCAACAAGAGAGTTGAAAAGACTGAAGATGCACTAAAAGAAGGTCAAATTGTAAGGGTTAAAGTAATCTCAATGGAAAATGAAGATAAATTTAATTTAAGTATAAAGGCATTGCTAAAATAAATACTTAAAAAGAATTTTCATAAATCAAAGCATAACATTACTTGTTTGTAGTTAGCTAAGAAAGTAATAAAATAAAACAAAATCAGAAAATTAAATAAAAATAATAAATTATGAAGGAGCGTGAAAAAATGAAAATAAATTTACCTAACAAATTAGCAATATTAAGAATTATTTTGGTTATTCCATTTGTAATATTTTTAAGTTTAGCTTTAGAATTATCAGAAGATACAGGAATTTCCATGACAATGAGAATATTTGCAGCAATTATTTTTATAGGAGCTGCTATTACAGATTATTATGATGGAAAAATTGCAAGAAAATATAATATGATTACAAATTTAGGAAAACTTTTAGATCCATTGGCTGATAAAATTCTTGTTATTTCAGCTTTAGTTACACTTGCAAAATTTACTCAAATTAGTTTGTGGTTTGTAATAATTATAATATTTAGAGAATTGCTAATAACAGGGCTTCGTTCAATTGTGGCGGCTGAAGGAGCTGTAATTGCAGCAGAAAGCCTTGGAAAATGGAAAACTGCAACTCAAATGGCAGCACTTACAATAATAATTTTGATACCTTTTAGCTTTGCAGTAAATAATATCTTATTGATTATTCCATTAATATTAACAATAGTTTCAGGAATTGGATATATTATAAAATGTAAAAATATCTTGAACAAATAAAAAATGACAAGTTTATTTGACAGTTCAAATTTACAAACTAAAAGAATTAATTTATTAATAGCAATTAAAATTGTTCTTAATAATTAATAGATTTGTTCAAAGATTATAATTTAAAATTTAGTTAGATTGTTATAAAAATTCAATAACCTTTTAAATTTTGGAGGTAAAGTTTTGGATATTATTATAGAAATAATATTAAAAGTGTTTGATTTATATTCTCTTCTTATTCTATTAAATATTTTAGGCTCGTGGATCGATCCATACAATCAGGTAATAGTTTTTCAATGGATAAGAAAAATTACAGATCCATATTTACGAATATTTAGAATAGTAATTCCTATTGGAAATATGAGTTTTGATATTTCTGCAATTTTAGGATTAATAGTTATAGAAATGCTAAAAGAAATATTTATAAAGGCTATTTCAATAGGTATGTTTTAAATGTTTAGTGTATGTTAATTTTTATTAAAAAGCAAGATAATTTTATTTAAGAATAAGGAATTTTGCTATTTTCTGTTAAATAAAAATTTATAAAATCTAAGAATAAAAAAAATGAGAATATCATTTTTTCTAAGAAAAGAAGAGTAAAATAATTAACATTGGGTGACTAAAAAATATAAATTTTACAAAAGAGGAGATTTTAAAATATGAAATTAAAAAAACTCATAACGACATCATTTATGGCGGCTGCTCTTACAGCAACTGCAGCTGCAAATAATACAGATATTTTGCAAAATAAACAAATTGTTCAAAATACAAACGTTACAGGAGATATGTATAGTGCTCAGGATGCATTTGCTTCAGTTTATGACAAGGCTAAGGATTCTGTTGTAAATATAAGAACTAAAAAGACAATTATTGTAGAAACTTATAATCCGCTTGAGGCATTTTTGTTTGGAACTTCTGGTGTAAGACAGCAAAGACGTGAGTCAGGAAGTTTGGGATCAGGATTCATAATTTCAAGTGATGGATACATGATGACTAACAACCATGTTATTGATGGTGCTGATGAAATTTATGTAAAATTATCTGATGGACATGAATATTTAGCAAAATTAGTTGGAACATCACCAGAAGTTGATATTGCTATTTTGAAAGTAAATGCTAATAGAACATTTAAACCTTTAAAATTTGCAAATTCAGATAATATAAAAATAGGACATTGGGCGATTGCATTTGGAAATCCATTAGGACTTAATAGTTCGATGACTGTTGGTGTAATTGGAGCTTCTGGAAGAAGTTCGCTTGGAATTGAACAAGTAGAAAATTTCATTCAAACAGATGCTGCTATAAATCAAGGAAATAGTGGTGGACCGCTTCTTAACATCAATGGAGATGTTATTGGTGTAAATACTGCAATTTATTCTCCAAATGGTGGAAGTGTAGGATTAAGTTTTGCAATTCCTTCAAATTTGGCTGAAAATGTAAGGGATTCAATTATAAGAAGTGGAAAATATGAACGACCGTATATTGGAATTTCAGTACTTGATTTAACGCCTGAATTAAAGACAGAAAAAAGAATTTCATATTCAACAGGTATTTTAGTTCAACAAGTTTATCCAAATTCTCCAGCATCAAAAGCTGGATTAAGAGTTAATGATGTAATTCTTGAAATTAATGGAAAACGTGTAACATCAGCAGGATCATTTATCGGAGAACTTGCTGCTAAGAAAATAGGAGATACAGTTAATTTAAAAATAGCTTCTAATGGAAAAGAAAAAAATATTTCCATGAAGCTAGAAGCATTTAATTATCAACAACAATCAAAACAGCAAAGAAGATAAAAAATAATTAAAGATCAAAGTTATAAAAAATAGGCTTTCTCAAAAATTTTGAGATTGCCTTTTTTTTTACAAAATTCACAAAAAATTTTTAAATTTTATAACCTAATTCTGTTACCATATTCTTATCTTTTTCTATTGTTGTCCCTACAGTTGTTAAGAAATTTCCTGTAAGTGCAGAATTGATTCCACATTTTAAGCCAGTTTCTACATAATTTCCTAATTTAATTCTTCCTCCAGCATATCTTAAATGAGTTTTAGGCATAATAAAACGATAAATGGATACAGTTTTTAAAATTTCTAATGGTTCTAATGCTTCATTATTTTCAAATGGAGTTCCAGGAATTGGAGTTAAGATGTTTATCGGAACAGAATTAACTTCCAATGCTTTTAAATCAAATGCCATATCGATTCTATCTTCGATAGTTTCACCTAAACCAAATATTCCGCCACTGCAAACATTTAGTCCAATTGCTTTTGCATTTTTTATAGTATTAATTCTATCATCATAAGTATGAGATGTGCAGACATTAGGATAAAATCTTCTTGATGTTTCTAAATTATGATGATACATTGAAATACCTGCATCAGCCAATTTTTGTAATGCTTCTTTAGTACAGATACCATGAGAGGCGCAAAGACTTAATTTATTAGTATGTTTGCCTATAAATTCATAAATTTCAGCTAATTTGTTTAATTCTTTTTCATTTCCATTAAATCCTCTGTCACTTGTTACAAGTGAAAATCTATGAGCACCTTGATTTTCATTTCTTTTGGCTTCACAAAGTGCTATTTCTTTTGAAATAAGACCGTAGACATTTACTGCTGTTTTAAAATGAACTGACTGTGCACAGAATTTACAATTTTCAGAGCATTTTCCAGATTTTGCATTAACAATGGTGCACAAATCAAAATTTTTTCCACAGAATTTTTCTCTAATTTGATTTGCTGCTTCAAAAAGCAAGTTTAAAGTTTCAATATCATCATTAGGAATTTTTGATAAAAAGATTGCCTCATCATGAGTTATGTCATATTTTTCATTTATAATTTTATTTTTTAAGTGTGATATAAACTTAACTAATTCAGTTTGATTATTATTTTTTAACATCTATTTTTTCCTTTCTTTGTATTCAAAAAGTTGTGTTAATAAAAAATTATGATAATTAAATAAAAGATCTCCTAAAAATTGCTTTAAAGGAGATTCTTTGTCTAACAAATAATTTAATTTTTATTTTTTTTAATAAATTTCCATAATCTTGGAAATAAAAGAGTTGCAACAACTGCTTTTAGCATATCTCCAGGAATAAAAGGAAGTACACCAGCCATAAATACATTTTTAATAGGCACAAATAACATCAATACTAATGCACCTAATATAAAAATAATAACACTTACAAGTAATAGTGAAAGAAATGTTTTCACATAAGATTTTGCAATACCTTTATCAGATAAAAATCCTAAAATTACTGCAGCTACAACATATCCTACAATATATCCTCCTGTTGGAGAAAATAATGAACCTGCTTTAAATCCAGCAAAAATAGGAGCTCCCAAGCTACCTGCCACAACATAGGAAAGTACAGTTGCTGTTCCCAATTTTCTGCCATATAATAATGCTACCATTATTATTCCAAATGATCCTAGTGAAATAGGTACAGGAGTGAAATAAAGCGGTATTATAAGCTGAGACATTACTGATAAAAATATAACCCCGCTTAATACCAGAAAAATATTTTTTAAAAATTCTTTTTCCTTTGATTTAATTTTCATAATATCATTTAAAATATTTTGTTTCATAAAAATACCTCCACTATTTTTAATTTTATAGTATTATAACATCTGTTATATAAAAAGTCAATAAAATTTTATAACAAAAGACAGAGTAAATTGTTTGCTTCATAAGTAATAGTAATTTTAATGTTTTGAAAATTTCATACAGTAGTTCTCATTACAAAAAAATTATAATTTTTTAATAGTTTAATTTTAAATGGGGTCGAGTATAAAATTCTAAAAATAAAGTATTATTTTCTTAGTCAATTTATTTGGTATACAAATGAAAAAAAAATAAATTGATAAAATAATTTTTATATCGTAAAATAGCGGTTTTTATTAGAAGTTTTGTAATGATTAATAATATATATGTAATTATATAAAAAATATATAATATGTATCGTTGACACAATTTTGGATTAGTATTATAATATGTCCATATAGAAAATTTTAATCGGGAGGTCAAAAATGGGTATGAGCTTAACATACAAGATTTTGAAAAAAAATCTTCTAAAAGGAGAATTAAAAGCAGGTAACGAAATCGCAGTAAGAGTTAATCAGACACTTACGCAAGATTCCACGGGAACAATGGCATATTTACAGCTTAATGCAATGAATGTTGACAAAGTAGCAACGGAGATTTCTGTGGCTTATGTCGATCACAATATGTTACAATCGAGTTTTGAAAATGCGGATGACCATGAATTTATTAAAACATCGGCCAAAAAACATAATATTGTTTTTTCAAAACCTGGAAATGGAATTTGTCATAGATTGCATTTGGAAAGATTTGGTAAACCAGGAAAAATATTGATTGGTTCAGACAGTCACACACCTACTGGTGGAGGTCTTGGAATGCTTGCAATTGGAGCAGGTGGACTTGATGTTGCGATTGGTATGGCAAGAGGACTTTATTATTTGAAAGTTCCAAAAGTTTATAACATCGAACTTAAAGGGAAATTACAACCTTGGGTGTCAGCTAAGGATGTAATTTTATATGTGTTGAAAGAATTGACAGTAAAAGGTGGAGTTGGATTTGTAATGGAATATACTGGAGAAGGTATAAAATCGTTATCTGTTGAGGATAGAGCTACTATTACAAATATGGGAGCTGAACTAGGAGCTACAACTTCAATTTTCCCAAGTGATGAAAATGCGAAGACATTCTTGGAAAAACAATCACGTGGAGAAGATTTTGTAGAATTATTGCCTGATGAGGATGCAGTTTATGATGAAAAACTAGTTGTTAATTTAGATGAATTAGTGCCACTTGCGGCTTTTCCTCATAGTCCTGATAACGTGCATGAAATTCCGAAAGACAAAAAATTGAAAGTTGATCAAATTGCGATTGGTTCATGTACAAATTCATCTTATTCAGATTTTATGAAACTTGCAGCAATTTTAGATGGGAAAAAAGTTCACCCAGATGTGAGTCTTGTTTTATCGCCAGGTTCAAGTAATATTATGAAAATGATTTCAGAAAATGGAGCATTGGCTAAATTTATAGCGGCTGGAGCAAGATTACTAGAAGCTGCATGTGGACCTTGTATCGGAATGGGACAAGCACCAAAAACAGATGGAATCTCACTTAGAACATTTAACAGAAACTTCAAGGGAAGATGCGGAACAATGAGTGCAGGAGTTTACTTAGTAAGTACAGAAACAGCCGCTGCATCTGCAATCACAGGATATTTGACAGATCCTAGAGAGTTAGGAGAAGAAATTATCATTGAAGATCCAGAAAAATTTGAAGTATCAGATAACTACTTTATTTTCCCTAATCCTAATGAAGAGGAAGCAAAGAAAGAAAGAGAAGATACCAAAATCGTTATGGGACCTAATATTAAACCATTCCCTATTGGAGAAGAATTAAAAGACAGTTTTACTAAAAAGGTTATTTTAAAAACAGGAGATAACATTACAACAGATGATATTTGTCCATCGAATGCCGCATTATTGCCATTCCGTTCAAATATTCCTAAATTATCTGAACACTGTTTTGAAACAATTATTCCAGATTTCAAAGAAAGAGCTGAAAAAAATGACGGTGGAATTGTTGTTGGTGGAGAAAATTATGGACAAGGTTCTAGCCGTGAACATGCTGCATTATTACCACTTTATCTTGGTATAAAAGCTGTTATCGCAAAATCATTTGCAAGAATTCACAAAGCAAACTTGATAAACAGTGGAATTATACCGTTAGAATTTGAAAATGTAGAAGATTACAACAAAATTGATGAATATGACGAATTACAATTATCCAATATTCCAAATTCATTGATAAACGGAAGATTCATTGTTAAAAATCTTACTAAAAATATTGAATTCCCTGCTAAATTCAATGGTTCAGAAAGAGAACTTAAAATCTTGAAATTTGGTGGATATTTAAAATTCGCTACGAGTGATGAATTTTTGAGTTAAAACGTGAATAACAGTAGTTCTAGTTTGATTTTGAGTTAAAAATATTTAAAAATTTTGAATAAGTTATCTCTTAAATTTAAACTGGAATTACTGTAATTTATATAAAAAATAATTTAGAAAGAGTGGAAGATATTATGAAAAAAATTACATTAATACCTGGAGATGGAATTGGATATGAAATCTCTGAAAGTTTAGTAAAAATATTTGATGCAGCAAAAGTTCCTGTGGAATTTGAAACTGAAAATGCTGGATCGGATATTTACGAAAAAACTGGAGAACTTATACCAGAAAGCCTTTATAAAAGCATTGAAAGAAATAAAATTGCGATAAAAGGGCCTATTACTACACCAATTGGAAAAGGTTTTAGAAGTATAAATGTGTATCTTAGAAAAAAATACGATTTATATACAAATTTTAGACCTTCTAGAAATCTACCTGGAGTTGAAACTCGGTATGATAATATTGATTTGGCTATTTTTCGTGAAAATACTGAAGGAATCTATATTGGTGAAGAAAAATATGAGAATGAAGAAAAAACTAGTGCAATCGCTGTGAAAAGAATTACGAGAAAAGGAAGCGAAAGAATTATTAGAAGTGCTTTTGAATATGCAAAAAATAATGGAATTTCAAAAATTACCGTTGTTCACAAAGCAAATATTTTAAAATTTACTGATGGAATGTTTTTGGATATTGCAAGAGAAATTTCAAAAGAATATGAAAATATTGAGTTAGAAGCACTTATTATTGACAATATGTGTATGCAGCTTGTTACAAATCCTGAAAAATTCAAAGTAATTGTTACAATGAATTTATACGGAGATATTTTGTCAGATTTAGTAGCTGGACTCGTTGGTGGTCTTGGAGTTGCACCTGGGGCTAATATTGGAGATGATATTGCTATTTTTGAGGCAGTACATGGATCAGCACCAGATATTGCAGGACAAAATAAGGCAAATCCGCTTGCATTGCTACTTTCTTCAATCGAAATGTTAAAATATTTAAAACTTGATGATTTTGCTAAAAATATTGAAAGAGCCATTTTAAAGACATTAACTGATGGTTATAAAACAGCAGATTTAGGCGGAAATGCTACAACTACTGAATTTACAAACAAAATCATTAAAAATCTGGAATAGGGGGTGTGTATGAAAAGTGATTTTATTAATGAATTAGGAGTATTATTTACTGAAAATAATTCTATCTCAGACGACATTTATAACAAGCTAAATGTAAAAAGAGGACTTAGAAACAAGAATGGAACAGGAGTTTTAGTAGGATTAACAAAAATTGGTTCTGTCCTCGGTTATTCAATTGATAAAAATGGGAAAAAAATTCCAGAAGAAGGAAGACTTTATTATAGAGGAATTTCTATAGATCATCTTTTGAATGAGTTTAAAGAAGAAAAAAAATTTTATTTTGAAAAGACTATGTTCTTGCTACTTTTTGGAAAAATTCCTTCAAATTTTGAATTAAAAATGTTTGTAAGTACCCTCAAGGAATATCGTCATCTTCCAGATGAGTTTATTGAAGACTTTATACTTAGAAAACCAAGCACTGATATAATGAACCAGCTTCAGAGAGCTATCTTGTGTCTTTATACTTTGGATGAAAATCCAGACGATGTCAGTCTTTCAAACTTAATCGATCAATCTTTAAATTTAATTGCAAAATTTCCAAGCCTTCTTGTTTACTGTTATCAGGCATGTAATTATAAACATTTTAATAAAAGCCTAATAATTCATAATCCAATGGAAGAATACAGCATTGCAGAAAATGTCCTTCATATGCTTAGAAGTGATAATGAATTTACGGAATTAGAAGCTGAAGTATTAGATTTAATTTTAGTTATTCACTCAGAACATGGTGGTGGAAATAACTCTACTTTTACTTCTCATGTAGTTTCTTCCACAAGAACAGACACATATTCCTCAATATCTGCTTCAATTGGTTCATTAAAAGGACCAATGCATGGTGGTGCCAATATAATGGTTATAAAAATGATAGAAGATATTAAAAAAAATACTAATCCATATGATAAAATTAAATTGAAAAAGTATTTAAAAGAAATATTTGAAAAAAAAGCCTTTGACAAAACAGGACGAATCTATGGAATGGGACATGCAATTTATACAATATCAGACCCTCGTGCTGTAATTTTAAAGAAAAAAGCTTACGAACTGGCAAAAGAAAAAAATGCACTTGAAGAATTTGAATTATTTTCAAATATTGAAAAATTCACAAAGGAAATCGGAAAAGAGCTTAAAGGGGAAAATTTTGAAATTTGTGCAAATGTCGACTTATATTCAGGATTCGTATATAAACTTTTAAACATTCCTCAAAATATATTTACACCATTATTTGCTTTAGCTAGAATAGCTAGCTGGAATGCACATAGAATGGAACAAATTCTTGTTGATAAAAAATTAATTAGACCAGCCTATAAAGCAATAGATGAAAATGGAAATGTATTTTTATAAATTTTTAAGATAGGGAGAAGTTTTATTCTCCTTGTTTTTTTATTATAAATTGATTTTTATTTGTTCTAACCATTGTTATTTTTCTATTTATAAGATATAATAAGTTGATGTTTTTTGAAAGGAGATAGTCAGTGAGCAAATATAAAGAAGTTTATAATGATATAAAAGAAAAGATTACAAACGGAACATTCAAGGCAAGAGAATTTCTAGAAAGCGAATCTGAGCTTGCACATAAATATTCGTATTCTAAAGATACTATAAGAAAAGCACTTTCTATGCTTGAATTGGATGGATATATTCAAAAAATCAAAGGAAAAAATTCGATGATTTTGGAAAATGGACGTTTTAAGAATAGCTTATCAAATCTTAGAACTTCAAAGGAACTTAACAAAATTGAAAATATAGACATTACTACTAATTTGATAGAACTAAATGTTGTTAGTGGAATTAAAGAAATTATGGATATTTTTGAAGCATCTGAAGAAGATCTGTTTTACAAAGTTTCACGTACTCGTATTTTGGATGGAGAAGCTCTCGAATATGAAACAACTTATTTTGATATGAAAATTGTTCCATTTTTGGATAGAAAAATTGCAGAAAGTTCAACTTATGATTATCTTGAAAATAAATTACAATTGAAAATATCTCATTCACGGCGGGAAATTAAATTCAGATATGCCACTGAAGACGAAAAAAAATATATGGATCTAAAAGAATTTAATTCGGTTGTTGTAATTGAAAGTCATACTTATTTATCTAATGGAACATTGTTTCAGTATGGTGTAAATTCGTATAGACCTGATAAATTTGTATTTTCAACAGTGGCAAAAAGATAGGTTGGTAAAAATTTATGAGAATTTTAGTAATTGAAGATGAAAAAAATTTAAATGATATAATTGTAAAAAAATTAGTAATGGAAAAATATGGCGTAGATAGCTGCTTTAATGGAAATGATGCACTTGATTATATTTTTTCTGTTGAATATGATGTAATTATTTCGGATATTATGCTGCCTGGAATAGATGGATTTGAAATTTTAAAGACAATAAGGGAAAAGGGAATAAAAACACCAGTTTTATTGCTAACTGCACTAGATGGAATTGAAGATAGAGTAAAAGGGCTTGATTACGGAGCTGATGATTATTTGGTAAAACCTTTTGCTTTTGATGAGCTGATGGCGAGAATAAGAGTTCTTTTACGAAGGAATTCTGCAAATGGCAATTCGGCAAGCAATGTATTTTCAATTGCAAATTTAAGAGTAAATTGTAATTCTCACGATGTTTTTCGTGATGATGTTCCAATAAAACTTTCAACAAGAGAATTTACAATTTTGGAATACATGATAAGAAATAAGGAACGTGTACTGTCAAGGGAGCAAATTGAACAGCATATATGGAATTATGATTATGAAGGTGGTACAAATGTTATTGATGTTTATATCAGATATTTGCGAAGGAAAATTGACAAAGATTTTGAACCTAAGCTGATTCATACAATCCGTGGAGTTGGATATGTTTTAAAAGTTGAATAACAAAATAATATTGTTCGAGTATACTGTCAAAAAACTCATTTATGCTTAAATAATTTTATTAGCATATAAAAAATACTTTATGTAAAAATTTATACGAATAAAAATTATAACGCTATATTTTTTATTTTGTATATAAAATTAAAAAAATTGGAAAAGGAATTGAAATAGTAAAAATATGAAAAGATATTTTAATAACAGTTCAATACGGCTAAAAATAGGATTGTGGTACATGGGAATTATGATTTTGCTTGTAATGTCGTCGTTGTACATTGTTTTTTACATAAGTGAGAACATAATTCATTCAAGTGTGCGTACTTATTTAAAAGATGTCGTGATTCATAGGCTTGACTACTTGACAATAAAAGATGGAGAAATCATAATTGATAGCAATTTTGATACAATGATTCAAAATGTGGAAATTTCCATTTATGACAAAGATTTTAAATTTCTTTATGGAAATTCGCCAAATGGATTTGAAATGGATAATAAAAAATCAAAAGATGATAAAATTATAATTGTAAAAAGTCATAATCAAAAATGGTATGTTTATAATAAAATGATTAATCTTGGAAGTTATGGAAAAGTATGGATTAGAGGAGTAATGCCTAATATTGGACAATCTAATGCCATTGAAACGGTTATTCGTATTTCCTTTATAATTTTGCCGTTTTTTCTTATACTTTCAGCAATTGGAGGATATATTATTACAAAAAATGCTTTTATGCCAATTGAGAAAATTAGAAAAATTGCAGAAAAGATCAACGAAGGAAATGATCTTTCACAACGTATTGATCTTGGAGAGGGGGATGATGAACTTCATACGCTTGCTAATACTTTTGATGTTATGTTTGACAGACTTCAGGCTTCCTTTGAAAATGAAGTTCAGTTTACTTCAGATGTTTCACATGAACTGCGAACACCAATCACAGTTATTCAAACGCAGGCAGAATATGGAAAAAGTTATATAAATTCACTTGAAGAAGCTCAAAAATCCTTTGAAATTATTGAAAAAGAAGGACAAAAAATGTCAAAATTAGTGTTGCAGCTACTAACTTTGGCACGTATGGAAAGAGGAAAGCAAAAGTTGAACTTAGAAAATATTAATTTAAGTGAATTACTAGAAATGACTGTAGAAACTCAAATTTCTACTGCAAAATCTAAAAATATAAAATTCATTACAAAAATTGTTCCAGAAATTTATGCAAATATTGATGAAATGATGATTATGCGAGTTTTCACAAATTTAATTTCAAATGCAATTTCCTATGGAAAGCAAAATGGAACAGTTACTGTTGAATTATTTTTAGAAGAAAATAAAATTATTAGTAAAATTTCTGATGATGGAATAGGAATTCCAAAAAATGAATTGGATAAAATATGGTTGCGATTTTATCAAGTGGATTCTTCTAAAAGTGGAGATAATTCAGGTCTTGGACTTTCTATGGTAAAAAAAATTGTGGAATTGCACAATGGAGAAATTTTTGTAGAAAGTGAAGTTGGAGTAGGTACAACTTTTACATTAATTTTATAGTAAAGCTGATTTAAATCTTAACAAAGATCCTAAGTTTATGTGATTTTTAATAGGTTTGGGTATATAATAACAAAATAAAAATTAACTTTAGTAAAAAAATAGCAAGAAAATTTAAATTAAAAAAATTATCACTCTGAAATACCGATTAATATACAAAACTAAAAAAGATTTTTAAAAAAATATGAAAAATTTAAAATTCTCATTTTTCTTTAATGTTTGTGTGGTATTATTATTTTGTCAGAATGAATGATACATAGCTCAACTTAAGTATCAGACTTATTTACTCGAGTATAATAATGTTTTTTAGACAATTTAGTTAGATATCTTAAATATAAAAATGAAAAAATTATATCAATATAAAGAAAGGAGAAATTTTAGTAATTGTATATTAAGAAGAAAAAGGTAAAAGTTATAGATAAATAGATATTATAGACATTGTTTTGAAAGGAGGCAGATGCATGAAAATCAAGTTTTTTAAAATAACATTATTTGGAATGGTATTAGCCAGTTTATTAGCTTTTTCAATTGAAAAAGAAAGAAAAAAAGTGACTACAATTAAAGCAAAACAAGTTGCATTAGCTAAAGTTCCTGGAGCGACATTTGCAAATGTTATTGAATTTGATTCAGGAAATAAAGGATTTTATAAAGGTAAAATCAGTTATCGAAATGTTGCTTATAATTTTGAAATAGATGTTTATACTGGAAAAATAATTAATTGGAGTGAAGATAAAAATAGTAATAATTAACAAAAGCAGGGTCGGGACTGTCCGAAGAGCTTGGTAAATATATTTTGCTGTAAAGGCAAATACTTCCCAAGAATCTCTCGTTTCTATTAAGTGAGAGTAGTTCACAAATAGTTTATGGAGAAGATAAGATGATAAATAGAATAATAAAAAAAGGATGTTTTAATTATACAATTACTTTAGTAATATTTCTTCTTTCAGCAAGTTTTTTGATGGAAGGAAACAATTTTGGGTATGGAAAAATTGAATATGAAAGAGAAACAAAATTGATCCCAAAGGTGAATATAAAAACTTCTGATACACAAATAACACCAAACAAAGCAAAGGAAATTGCATTGGCACATGCTGGAGTTGGAGAAGCGGCTGCCAGTTTTAAAAAAATCAAGCTGGATAATATAAACGGAAAAGCGGTTTATGATATAGAATTCATTGCTAATAAGTCTAGATATGAATTTAATATTGATGCCAGAAGCGGGGCAATTTTAAAGTTTGAGAAAAGATAATAGGAGAAAATGAAGAAAAAAATTAAAACAAAAAAATAAATAAAAAAGTAATAAAGTAAAGGCTATTAAAAAATAGTCTTTTTTTTTGGAGTTATAGCAGTTCTAATACCATTTATCATTTATATAATAAAAATAATTTAAAAACAGAACTCAAAAACTATGACTGTTTTTTTCAAAAAGTTTATATAATTTTTAATAGTTCAATTTTAAATTTTAATTTTTCTTAGAAATAGTGTATAATATAGAAGAATATTTTTGAGGGGAAATAAAAATGGATAAGTTAATAAGAAATTTTGAGAATACAAAATATTTTGGATATATGTTTTTTATAGAATATAATGGAGAAAAGTTTGAATCTTTTGATGAAAATCCAAATAAAAAAAGTGTTAAATTAGAATTTAGGAAAATTTTGGAAAACAATGGAATTAAGATTTTTAAAGGTATTCAGCAGGCTGGAAGGACTGATGCAAATGTAAGTGCAAAGGAGAATATTCTTTATATAAATTCCAAAGATGCTATTGATTTTTTTAAATTAAAATTTTTGGAAATAGAAGGGCTGAAAATTAATAAAGTGGTAAGAACATTGCCATTTTTAGAATTTCCGCAAATGATTGAAAAAAGATATTATATTTATGAATATCCAGAAAATCTTGTGAAAAATGATGAAGAGAGAATAAGTCAGATTTGTGAGAAAGTTTCTGGGAAAAGGGATTTTTACGAATTTACTTCAGAAAAGGGGAAAAAATTAAAGAATCATATAAGGGAAGTTTTGGTGAAGTATGAAAATGGCAGGCTATATTTTGTGGGAGATGGATTTTTGCCGCAGCAGGTGCGGATTATGAGTAATTTTATTTTAAATAACACAAAGTTTGATATTGAAAAATTAAATAATGAAAACTTTGAAAATAGAAAATTAGGGATAAAAGATAAGGCACTTGATGGGAAATATTTGATATTGGAGAAAGTTGACTTTTCAGAGGAATTGGAGAAAATCAGTTTTTTTGATGTGAAAAATATTGAAGAACTGGTGGCTTTAAAAAATGAGAATGATGGAAAAAATTTTTTGAAATTAAATGAAAAAAGTTTAGAAGCAGGAAATTTTGCAAGTAAAATAAATGATTTAAATGATGAATTAAAAAATATTGCTAAAATTAAAAAAATTGAGAAAAATGGTTATTTTACAGTATTTTTTGTTGAAAAGAAAGATAAAGGGGAATTTATTGGGAAAAAGGGGAAAAATGTTAGGAAGTTGAAGAAAATTTTTGGGGATATAGTTGTAAAGGAAATGTAGAAATTAATACTAAACCCCATTTGAATAACGAATAAATTATAAATCTTTTTATAGATTAAACCTAATATTTATTTTCAAATAATTAAAATAAATATTCGCTTTTTAAACGGGGAATAGTATAAGAAAATAGAGAATATATTTCATTTGTAAATTCTGAGTTTGTGTGGCTATTGGATAGGTCAAATAAAAAATTAAATATAAATAAAAAATATGTAAAAGAGGTTGGAAAAATGTATATAATTAGAAAAGCAATGGAGTATTTTAAGCCGAAGATTAATAGGGCTTATATGAATGAAGTTTTGAAAAAATTGACAGAAAAAGAAAAGAAAATATTTTTGGAAATGTCTGATTATGATAAGTTTCATTCGCTTGAAGTTTATAAAAAAGTGAAGAAAACGGAATTGAAAAATAATGATAAGTATTTGAAATTGGCACTTTTACATGACTGCGGGAAAGGGAATGTGTCGATTATAACGAGAGTTTTACATAAATTGGGATTTAAGACAGAATTGCAAAATCATGCACAAAGAAGTTTTGAAAAATTGGAAAAAATTGACGAGGAAGTGGCGATTTTGGCTAAGAATCATCATAATAGAGGTTATTCAGAGGAAATGAGTATTTTTCAGAAATGTGATGATGAGAGTTAAGAAATTGATGAAAAATTTTTAGAAAAGAGTGAATTTATGGAAGACAAGTATAAAATGACATTAGAGGAAAATATTTTTGTTGCGAAAAGAAATGTAGTAGATTCTATTTGGAAATCGGCAAATTTAGAAGGAATAGCAGTAACTTATCCTCAGACAGAAACCATTTTTCAGGGGCTGGGAGTTCAGAATATGAAAATTAAGGATATAAATGCCATTGTTAATTTAAAATATTCGTGGGAATTTATTTTGGAAAATATTGAATATCCAGTTGATTTAAATTATATCTGTAAAACAAATCAACTTATTGGAGAGGCAAATGTAAATCCTTTTCCAGGACAATTGAGATTTTCTGATGTCAGTATGGGTGGAACAGATTGGAAGCCTGAAATTCCTGATAAAGAAAAAGTGAATGACAGTTTGAACAAGATTTTAGAAAGTGAAAATTCTGCAACAGAAAAAGCAATAAACTTAATGCTATATTTAATGAGAAGCCAGCTTTTTTATGATGGAAATAAAAGGACAAGCATGATGGCGGCAAATCAAGTGATGATTCAAAATGGTGCAGGGATTATTTCAGTTCCTATAAAATATCAGGAGGAATTTTTAAAATTGCTTGTGAAATTTTATGAAACTAATAATATGGATGAAATTAAGGAATTGATTTACAATCATTGTATTGACGGGATAAATTTTAAAAGGGAATGAAATTTTGGGAAATAAAAAAATTATAAAAGAAAGAAAAATAGATAATTATGAATGAAAAGAAAGAAAAATATGAAATTGAAAATGAATTTGAAGATAAAATTGATACTGAAGATAGTGAGAATAATCAAAATATCGTTATTTTAAGTGAAGAGGCTGGGAGCAGGATTGATAAATTTTTGTCAGAAAGGCTGGAATTGACACGGACACGGATTCAGCAGCTTATAAAAGACGAAAATATTTTGGTAAATGAAAAAAAGACAAAGCCTGCTTATAAAATTGAAGAAAATGATACAATAAAAGTTGTAATTCCAGAGCTCGAAACTGTTGAAATCAAGCCTGAAAACATTGATATTGAAATAATTTATGAGGACAATGATTTGGCAGTTATCAATAAAAGGGCGGGAATTGTTGTACATCCTGCGAATGGACATTATTCGGGAACACTTGTAAATGCAATTTTGTATCATATTAAAGATTTGTCGGGAATAAATGGGAAAATACGTCCTGGTATTGTGCATAGGCTGGATAAGGATACGAGCGGACTTTTGATAATTGCAAAAAATGATAAGGCACATCTGAAATTGTCGCAAATGTTTCATGATAAAACTGTTAAAAAAACTTATCTTGCAATTTTGAAGGGAAAATTGAATCAAAAAAGCGGGAGAATTGTAACGCAAATTGGACGTGATAAAAACGACAGGAAGAAAATGGCTGTAATAAATGACTTAAATTCAGGGAAAACTGCAATTACCAATTATGAAGTAATTTCGCAGGCAGAAAAATTTACGCTTGTTAGAGTTTACATTGAAACAGGAAGGACTCACCAAATCAGAGTTCACATGAAACATCTAGGATACCCAATTTTGGGCGATAGTGTTTACGGAAGGCCAGACAGTGAAAAACGGCAAATGCTTCATGCCTATAAACTGGAATTTCAACATCCAATTACAGAAGAAAAGATGAAATTTATTGCAGAATTGCCAGAAGATTTTAAAAAGGCACTGAAAAAATGTGGGCTTGAGTTTGAAACTTTTTAATTAGAACGTGTTTGAAAATTATTAATTTGGATATTTTAAAAATATTTTCATAAAAGGTTATTTAATAAATTTACTAAATAAAATTACAAAAAATAGAGGAAAAAACTTATGGATAAAGAAAAATTAGAGAATAAAAAAAACGAATTAATGGAATTTGATGAAAAATACAATAAGATTGTTGTTGGAGTTGACGAAGCTGGAAGGGGGCCTTTGGCAGGACCAGTTGTAGCTGGAGCTGTGATTGTGATTCAGGATTTTCCAGAATTGCAGGAGATTAATGATTCAAAGAAATTGACTGAGAAAAAAAGGGAAAGATTGTTTGAGGCAATAGAAAAAAATTGTATTATGGGAATTGGGATTGCTTCGGAGGCGGAAATTGATGAGATAAATATTTTGAATGCAACATTTCTTGCGATGAGACGTGCAATTAGTAAAGTAGCGGAAAAATCAGCTTTTGATATAGTTCTGGTTGATGGTAATCATTTGATTAGAAAATATGAGGGTGAGCAGGAGTGTGTCGTGAAAGGGGATAGTAAGTCGTTATCCATTGCAGCAGCTTCGATTGTGGCGAAGGTTACAAGGGATAGAATGCTTTGTGAAATCGCAAAGGAATTTCCTGAATATGAGTTTGAGAAGCATAAGGGGTATGGGACTAAGAAACATAGGGAGATTTTGCTCGAAAAAGGGGCTTGTAGATATCATAGGAAGACGTTTTTGAAGAAGATATTGGTAGATAGTGAGAAGAAAGAATAGACATGTATATAGTAGAGAGTTTGAGGAAATATGAATATGACAGAATGGCGTTAATAAAAGAATTGGGAAATAATGGAAAAAAGTGGAATGTTTCGTTTGTAGAATACAATGTAAAAGATACTATTAGCAAAGGGGATATTGTCAGAGTAGAATTATTTATTCAGTATGTGCGTAAAGATTTGAAAATAGATATGAACAGTGAATTGAGTGCTACGCAGCCTTTGCCAAACTCTCCACATATAGAAGCTGTAGTGAAAGTGGTAAAACAGATAAATTCAGATTCTTTGCTGGTAAAATCATCTATTTTAGATTCAGAAATTTTGGTCGAATTTGAAAATGAGGTGATTTATAAAAAAAATGATGTTGTTTTTTTGGAAGGTGAGCTTTCATTTAAATTTTTACAGTAAGAGTAAATGACTTATTTTCAGTCTTGAAAAAAAAGTAAAAAATTGGTATTATATTAAAAGAATAAATATAGATATTTGTGGTATAATATCAAAAAAGGGGAAAAGTGAATTAGAATGAATAAAAGGGAAATTGGGTTTAAATACGAGAATGTTGCAAAGGAATATTTGATTTTGCAAGGGCTTACGTTTGTTGAGAGTAATTTTTATACTAGATTTGGGGAGATTGATTTGATTTTTTTTGAAGAGAATAGTGAGACGCTGGTGTTTGTGGAAGTTAAGTATCGGAAAAATAATTTTTTTGGATCAGCGATTGAGATGGTGACACAGGAAAAGCAGAGTAGGATTCTTGCCAGTTCACAGGTTTATCTTTTGAAAAAAAATTGGGACAGGAATGTGAGATATGATATTGTTGGAGTAGGTAAAGGTTTTGGAAATATTGAGTGGTTAAAAAATGCGTTTTGAGGTGGTCGTATGAGAAATGATGAAAAATGCTGTAAATGCGGAATGGATATGTTTGAAATAAAAAAGGTGGCTATTCCTACAAAAAAAGCTGTTGGGGCAAAGATAGCTATTGATACGTTTTATTTGAAAATATGTAAAAACTGTGGATATACGGAAATGTACTCAACCAAAATAATTCAGAAGGTTGAAGATCCAGTCTAAAGTTTTTAGGGAAATAATATTTAATTTTAAAGGAATTTTATTTAGAAATCGAGATATAATTTCTGGGGAGGAATTGGTTGAGTGTGATATTGTATCAAAAGATACAAGAAATGATTTGAAAAAGCTAAAAAAATTGAGAAAATTAAATAATATTTACTATGTCTGGGATTATAACAAAGAATTTAAAAAATTGATTTTTGCTTATAAATATAATCATAGAAAAATTATGGCAAAATTAATTGCTGAATTGGTAAAAGAGGAATTTTGTTATGTTTTAAAAAGAGAAAAAATAGATGTTGTTGTGAGTGTGCCTGTCAGCAGGAAAAGAAAAAATGAGAGAGGATATAACCAGGTTGATGAAATTTTGAATTTTTTAAAGGTTAATTATATCCAGATTGAGCGGATTAAAAATACGAAAAAAATGGCTGGAATTCTAAATGAAGAAGATAGAAATAAAAATATAAAGGGAGCCTTTAAAATTTCTGGAAATATTAATTTTAGAAATAAAAATATTTTGATACTTGATGATATTGTAACGACTGGGGCGACACTTAGGGAAATTAAAAATAGTATTTTAGAGCAATTTGAAAATAATTTAAATAAAAAAAATAGTAATAACATAAAAATAATAGTCTTTTGTCTGGCTGCGGCTAGGGAAATTAAAGTGAATAGAGGAGAAATATGAGTTTTAAATTAAAAATGAAAATTTTGCTATTTTTAGTAAGTTCAGTTATTTCATTTTCAGCTTCAATGCAAAGTGAGAATTTTCATGAAAATATAAAAAATGACACTATAAATGTTCAAGAAGATTATTTAATTAGTGCAGCAAAAAAAAATAACAAAAAAAATAGTGAAAATTTGGAAAAATCTGAAAAAACTGATAATGATGAAATAGAGGAAAAGAATAAGATAGAAGAAAAATCAGATGTTTCTAAAACAAATGGATCGTTAAAATACAGTCAAAGAAATGATGGAATTATTGATTTAGATTCATTAGTTCATAAAGAAAATTCTGAATTTAGAGTCCTTAATGGAAATAATGTTAGGATAATGTTAAAAACCAAAAATAATGATATTTATTCTGCTGAAGTTGTTTATGATGGCGGGAAAAAATTGATGCGTGGAATTGGAAACTATGGTGGAAATGAAATTTTTATGGCTGAAATTCCCAATAGTATATCAAGTTATTATTTTGTAATTACTGATGATAAGACAAAATATTATATGGGAAGAAATATTTCTAAAAATCTAAAGGATATAGAAAGATTTGAATTTTCACGTTCAGATAAATTGACAACGATTCCAGAGTGGGCAAGAGGTTCTGTAGGATATCAAATTTACATTGATTCATTTAGAAATGGGGATGTGGATAATGATGCGATTTTTAATGAGTTTGGGACAGATGACTTTGCTGAGCCTACTGGAGAAATTCGTTCAGGAAGATCAAAAAAAGATTTAGTTTTGGCATATTGGGGTGGAAATGAGAAGCCACAATTTTCGCTAAATGAGTGGAATAGTAATTATGAAGAAAAAAACGAGTGGGAAGAAAATACGTTAAACGATGTTCAAAATTACACACGTTATTATGGTGGAGACTTAGAAGGAATAATTGAAAAACTTGATTATATTAAAGATCTTGGTGTAGAATATATAATTTTATCATCACCATTTTATTCACTTTCAAATCATAAATACGACACAATTTACTTTAATCACGTTGATCCGTATTTTGGCTACATAGAGCAGACTGGAACATCTAAAGGGCTTGACATAAAATCAAAAGTTCATAATAACAACGGGGATATGGAATTAAATTTACTTATTTTTAATCCTGAAACTGATAAAAATTTACTTGATGAAGATTTGTTAAATCCAAAAACGTGGGTGTGGACAGATTCTGACTTAAAACTGGCAAGTCTTGTGAAAAAGGCCCATCAGAAAGGGCTGAAAGTCGTTCTGGAAGTAGCGCCTGACACTACATCAAATAGATTTTTTGCAATAAATAATAAGGAATTTTCAAATTGGTATTTGAAGGATACTGTGCTTGATTTAAAAAATCCTGAAGTTAGAAATTATATTGAAAATGCAATGAAAAAATGGATTTTAGGGCCTGATGGAACTTTTAAAAAGGAAATTTATGATGACGGGATTGATGGGATAAGATATGTTTATTATGACAATGAAAATAAAGAATATATCGCAAATATTACAGAAAATTTGAAAAAATATAAGCCAGATCTGCTGATTACAGGGGAAGTTTCAAATAGCATTACAAAAGATATTGAAGATGGAATATATGACAGTGGAGCAGATTATAACATAATTAATAATATTATAAAATATACTGTAAATACTAATCCAAATTATCGTATCGGCGGAGTAGAATTTGCAACAAAATTAAATGAAATTTATAACAGATATTCAAGCAATCGTTTTAATATGACACAAGTGTTTATCGGCTCGCTTGATACAGACAGAATTTTTAGCGGAATGATAAATCCAAACAGGGTTTATGATAGAAATAACCAGTCAGATCAAGGATATTTGAATATTCGTCCAGACCTTTATGATGGAACGGCTGTAAGTAAACTGAAAAGAGTAGTTTCAATGCAAATGATGCTGCCTGCAACGCCGATTATCTATTATGGAGATGAAAAAGGAATGTGGGGAGCTGATTCTCCTAGAAATAGAAAACCTATGTTGTGGGAGGATTACGAACCTTACGATAATGAAACTGACAATATTAAAAAATATAAAGATAAGCTTAGAAGTTTGCCAAGCGTTGTAGAGGTAAACGAAGTTCAAAAATGGATTTCATATCCTGTAAACAGTAATTCTGATATTGAAAATCATTACAGGGCATTGTTAAAAATACGTAAAGAGCACAAAAATTTATTTAAAAACGGGAAATTAAGAATCCTTGAAGTTTATAGTGATCCTAAAACCAAAGGACGTATTGATTCAGAAATTACGGCTTATTTGGATGACCAGAAAAGACGGGCAAAGTTATACCAAGGACGTGATATAAATCCTGCAAAACCAAATACAGACTTTATTTCTTATGAAATATTTGATGGAGATGAGTCGATGATAATAGTGGTAAATAATGGATCAGATGAATATCCATTATCTTTGCAAGTGCCAAAATTATTTGGATTTTATCGAAATCAGCTAAATTTAAAAGAAAACTATGCAATTTCAGATAAAAAAATTCAAATCAATGTAAAGCCTTATGAAGTCAAAGTTTTATATAGTAATGCTAAAAATATGTTTGATTCATTTAGACAAAATAAAAACAAAAAATAAAAATATGTAGGGGCAGAAGCCCCTTTTTAAAACATAATTTATTTAAATATTGAATAATAAAAAAATATAAAAAGGAACGGTAAAATGATACAAAATTCTAAAATTGGAACATTGGAAGTCGTTACTGGAAGCATGTTTTCAGGAAAAAGTGAGGAACTTATAAGAAGGCTAAGGCGTGCAGAGTATGCAAAACAGAAAATAGTGGCATTTAAGCATGCCATTGATAACAGATATGGAGAAAATGGAGTATTTTCACATGGGAATGACAGTTTTAGAGCTTATCCTGTAAGTGATGTTTCTCAAATGGAAGAAATTATGGAAAAAAATATTGATGCTGAAGTAATTGGAATTGATGAAGTGCAGTTTTTTGGGGAAAGAGTTGTTGATTTTTGTAAAAAGTATGTGGAATATGGGAAAAGAGTGATTGTCGCAGGACTTGATATGAGCTTTAGGGCAGAACCTTACGAGCCTGTGCCAGAATTGATGAGCATTGCCGATCAGGTGGATAAGCTTCACGCAATTTGCATGGTCTGTGGAAAGCCTGCTTATGCGAGCCAGCGTCTAATAAATGGAGAGCCTGCTTATTATGATGATCCGCTGGTTATGGTTGGCGCAAATGAAAATTATGAGGCAAGATGCCGTAGACATCACATTGTAAGATATAGAACTGATAAAAAAGGGAAAATATATTTTATTGTTGGAACAGAAATTAACGTTGGCAAGAAATTTGTTGAAAAAATGTATGAAAATCAGCTAGTTGACAAGAAAAAAATAGAAAGCATTGTTATAAAAGGAAAAATGGACGAGAATGAAAAAATAGATTTAATAAAATTGCGTGAAAAAATAAATTTGGCATTAGTTGAAAATGATTATATCTTTGTCAGAGTTACTGGCGGGCTTTTGTTAAAGCTGGAAGGAAGCTACAGTATTCTAGACTTTATGTGTGAATTTAGAAAAAATTCAGAAGTTATCATTGTTTCCAAAAATAAAAAAGGTGTACTTAACCAGATTTTATTGACAGTGGATTTACTAAAAAAATCAGACTTGAATTTAAAGGAAATTGTTTATAAAAATGGAAATAGCAGCACTGGGGAAGAAAGGGAAGAAAATGGTATTATTGAGAAAATATCGAAAATAACGGAAGTTAAATATCGGGAGTTGTAAGATTTGAATTTATTATATATTTAGAGTGTGAATTAATAGAAAAATTTAAAGGAGAGATTTATTAATGAAAAAATTATTGATTGTTATTTTGTTCTGTTTTTGTGTAATTACTTGTGGGAAGAAAAGCCAGGGAACTGGAAATACAAATAAAAAAAATCACATTACCAATGTCCAATTAGAAACTAAAACAACGGAAGATGAAATTAAGGAAATGGTAAATATTTGGAATAAAGCCTCTAGTAATGGGGATTTTGATACTTTAGAAAAAATATTGGCAGATAAAATTGAATATTATCAGACAACAGTATCAAAGGATTATTATATTAGGGATCAAAAGAAATTTTTTGAGAAAAATCCAGTTTATGGACAGGTTTTAAAGGGAAATATTGAAGTGGAAAAAATATCAGATAGACAAGTAAAAGCAGAGTTTGTGAAGGAAGTTACGACAAAGGAAGGGATAAAAGATTATCCATCATATTTGGTATTTGAAAAAATTAATGGTGAATGGAAAATTGTCTTAGAAAGTGATTTAGTTTCTGATGCAAATATAAGAAAACAGAAAAGTGCTAAAACTAAGTCAATAGGTAATTCAGGGGAAGCATATCAATTAGTGAAAAAATCAATAATTAAACATAATTTGGCTAATGTTAATTGTATAATGGCTTCAGATGGACAAGATGAAAATTATTATTATTTTGATATTCGCAGTGATAACGAAAAGTGTGGAGGAGATCCAAGTGTAGCACCACGATTATTCAGTTATCAGGTGAATAAAAAAACAGGTGAATTAAAAACAGATTCAATGGATTGGGCTGAAAAAATTGGAAAAGATCCTTTAGCGATGGAATATAATAGAATTGATTAAAATAAAAAATATATAAAAAAATTGAACAGAAAGTAATAATGAAAAAAAAGGAGAAATATGAGTATTTTAGATGAATTAAACGAAGAGCAGAGAAAAGCTGCGGAAAAAATAGAAGGGCCTGTATTGATACTGGCTGGAGCGGGAAGTGGTAAAACACGTACGGTTACTTATAGAATTGCACATATGGTAAAAGAAGTGGGTATTTCGCCACTTAATATTTTGGCACTTACTTTTACGAATAAGGCGGCAAGGGAGATGAAAGAGAGAGCTGTGGCACTTATTGGGCATGAGGCAAATAATCTTGTTGTTTCTACATTTCACTCGTTTTCGGTGAGATTGCTAAAAACTTATTCTGAGAGAATTGGATATGGACGGAATTTTAATATTTATGATGTGGACGATCAAAAATCAATTATTACAAAAATAAAAAAAGAAATGGGAATTAAGGATAACGATGGCGTTCAGCCAGGCAGACTTGCTAATAAAATTAGTAAATTAAAAGAACAAGGGGTAGGAATTAAGGAGCTTGAGCGAGAAATTGATATGAGAATTCCTGCGAACAGGCTTTTCGGTGAAATCTATCAGAAGTATGATGAAGTTTTGAGAGCAAATAATGCGATGGATTTTTCAGATTTGCTTTTAAATGCGAGAAAGCTGCTGGATGATGCTTTTGTGCTGGAAAAAATACAGGAAAGATATAGATATATTGTGGTGGATGAATATCAGGATACTAATGATATTCAGTATGAAATGATAAATTTAATTGCGGCAAAATATAGAAATATCTGTGTCGTAGGAGATGAGGATCAAAGTATTTATGCATTTCGTGGAGCAAATATTAATAATATACTGAATTTTGAGAGGGATTACAAGGAAGCGTTTACAGTAAAGCTGGAAAGAAATTATCGTTCTACAAAGAAAATACTGGATACAGCCAATGAGCTTATTAAAAATAATAAAAGTTCAAAAGGGAAAACGCTTTGGACAGATGGTTCAGATGGTGAAAAGATTAAGATTTATAATGCAGCAACTGTTTTTGATGAAGCAGATTTCATTGTGACAGAAATGAAGAAAAAGAAAAAAAGTGGTGCTGAGTATAAGGATATGACAATTTTATATAGAACTAATGCACAGTCAAGGGTACTGGAGGAAAAGCTTTTATCAGCAAATATTCCATATAAAATTTATGGTGGTATGCAATTTTTTCAACGTAAAGAAATAAAAGATATTTTGGCATATTTAAGTCTTTTAAATAATAAAGATGATAATCATAATTTTTATCGTGTAATTAATGTTCCAAAACGTTCGGTAGGAGAAAAGACGCTAGAAAAAATACAGGAAGTTGCAAATAAAAGAAATATTTCAATGCTTGAAGCACTTCGTTATATTGATGAAATTCCAGTAAGAAATGCTACAAAATTGGCATTACGAGAATTTTATAATATGATGCAAAGTATTTATTCAAATCTTGATGAGATGTCAATTAAAGAAATATTCGATGAAATATTGATTAAAACCCATTATATTGATTCGATTGAAGATAATAAGGAAGACAGAGTTAGAAATATTGAAGAATTGTTAAACAGTATTACAGAACTTGAAAAGCAGAAGCCAAATATGACTTTAAATGAGTATCTTGATATGATTTCATTGAGTTCGGCAACTGATGAAATGGAAGAAGATGAAAATTATGTAAAACTTATGACAATTCATAGTTCAAAAGGATTGGAATTTGATTATGTCTTTTTAGCTGGAATGGAGGATGGATTATTTCCATCAATTTCCTTTGATGCACCTGAAGAAGAGCTGGAAGAAGAGCGTAGACTTTGCTATGTAGCTATAACTCGTGCTAAAAAGGAACTGTTTATTTCCTATTCCTCATCAAGAAAAGTTTGGGGAAAAGATGACAATTTACGTCGTCCATCAAGATTTATCTATGAAATGAAGCAAGACAATCTGGAATATGTTGGTGGAAGTTATGCAAGCCTAAGAAAAAAATCACAAGCTCCAAGAAGTTTTTCACCTAAAGTAGAAAATTTTAATCCATTTTCTAAAAATAAATTTGGAACATTTGGTAAAAAGTCAAGTATTTCTCAGTCTGATTCAAATGAAGATTCTAAATATAAAGTTGGAGATGTAGTTAAGCATAAAAAATTCGGACGTGGAAAAATAAAAAAAGTGGATATGAAAAGTATGATTGTGGAATTTATGGTTGGTGAGAAGAAAATAGCATTGGTTTTAGCGGATAAAATTTTGGAAAAATAAAAAATAGTATTATTGCAGTAAAAGCCTTTTTATTTTATTCAAAGAGGTTTTACTGTATTTTTAGTATATTTTCAAAGGATAAAGGATTATAATTGAATATACAAATAAAAAAAGTATAGGGAAGGAGAGTATGATTTTTACATAATTTGTAATTATCATACAAAATAAAAATGAAAAATTTAATATTATCGACAGATTCATATAAAATTACTCATCCATTTCAATATCCAGAAAATATGACGTATATGCACGATTATATCGAGAGTCGTGGTGGCTTATACGGATATGTGAAATTTTTTGGACTGCAATATTACTTAATGGAGTATTTGACAAAAAGAATTACAAATGAAATGATAGATGAAGCCAAGGAAATTTGTGAATTACATGGATTGCCATTTTTTGAAGAAGGATGGAGATATATCGTAGAAAAGTTGGATGGGAAGTTGCCGCTTAGAATTAGAGCTGTGCCAGAAGGAAGTATTGTGAAAAATCATAATGTGCTGGTTACAGTTGAATCAACTGACAAAAATGTGCCTTGGATTGTGGGCTGGGCGGAAACATTACTGTTAAAAGTATGGTATCCAATTACAGTTGCTACATTTTCATACAAGGCAAAACAGATTATAAAACACTTTTTGGAAGAAACAAGTGACAATGTGGAAGCAGAATTGAAGTTTAAATTGCATGATTTTGGTTATCGTGGTGTTTCCAGCGAGGAAAGTGCTGGAATTGGCGGAATGGCCCATCTTACAAATTTTTATGGGACAGATACCTTAAATGCACTTGTCTTTGCCCGTAAATATTATAATGAAAAAATAGCAGCTTTCAGTGTGCCTGCTTCTGAACACAGTACAATGACTTCATGGACTCAGAAATATGAAAAGGAAGCATACGAAAACATGCTTGATAAATTTCCTAAAGGAATTGTTTCAATTGTGCTTGACAGCTATAACTTTTTTAATGCGGTAGAAAATATTATCGGAAAAGATTTGCGTAAAAAAATACTTGCAAGAGATGGAATGGTTACAATACGTCCAGATAGCGGAGATGCAATTACGAATATTCTATTTGCACTTGAAAGTCTGGAAAAGAATTTTGGCTATACTATAAACTCCAAAGGATATAAAGTGATTAACAAAGTTCGTATTTTACAAGGTGATGGAATTAATGAAGATACAATCTGGGATATTTATAAATCTTTAAAGGATAATAAATATTCTGCTGAAAATGTTACTTTGGGCTGTGGAGGATCACTTTTGCAAGGAAATGAAAAATCTAGCATTAACAGGGATACCCATAAATTTGCTATGAAATGCAGCTGTATAAAAATCGGTGATGAAGTTAGGGATGTTTACAAAAATCCTATTACCGATAAAGGAAAAGTGAGTAAAAAAGGACGGCTTGACTTGATAAAAAATAAAAATGGAGAATTTGAAACAGTAAATATTTCAGATTTGCCTGAAAATCAATATCATAAAGATTCTGTGATGGAATGTGTTTTTGAAAATGGGAAAATTTTGAAAACATATACTTTTGAAAAAGTAAGAGGAAATGAAGATTTATTATATAAGCCAACTTTGATAAGAGAAGTATCAAAGTAAAAGTAAATAATAAAAAATAATGATTAATCTGCTATTCAAATGGGAAATAATATAGGATTACGAAAGAAGGAAATAAATGAAAAAAATATTATTATTAGGAGCGGTTGCAATATTGGCAGTCGCTTGTGGAAACAAAGTAAAAACAGAAAATAAAACTGGACAAAATGCAGAATATACGCAATATTTAGACAGCTTGAAAGCTGATAACAATTTAAAAATCACAATGGGAAAAGTTCCAGTAACAATTGTCGGAAAAGAATTGAAAGTTGGAGATAAAATAAAGGAAGTGCCTTTGGTTATAAATTCAAAGCTGGATGAAAAAAATATATTTGAAGATAAAAATATAAAAGTAATTTATACAGCACCGTCGCTTGATACAAAAGTTTGTTCACTACAGACAAAACATTTGAATGAAGCCGCAAAAACTTATCCAAATGTAAAATTTTACTCAATAACAGTTGACACTCCGTTTGCACAGGAAAGATTCTGTACAGCCAATGAAATTAACGGATTAAAGGCAGTTTCTGACTTTAAATATCATCAATTTGGTATTCAGAATGGATTTTTTGTAAAGGAAAAAGGACTGTTGACAAGAGCATTGATTATAGTAGATGAAAATAATAATGTAAAATATATTGAATATGTACCTGAAGAAGGGAAAGAGGCAAATATTGACAAAGCATTAAAATTTTTAAAAAATAATTTGATAAAAAAATAAAACTTTGAAAATTTGAAAAAATGAGGTATAATTAATTGAAAATAAATTTTTTGGAGGAAAAATGAAAAAAATAAAACTATTATTTTTATTTGCAATTTCTACAGTGATTTTCACTGCCTGTGGAGATAAATACAGCATAGGAAATTTGAAAAAAAATGATAAGCTTTTAAAAGAGACTATCATAAAATGTAAAGAAAAAAAAGATGAGAAAATTTGTAAAAACGTGGAACAGGCACAGAATGAGCTGGCACAGGAATGGTGGAACAAAGTAAAACCTGAAGTTTCTACAAAAGTTGAAAAAATGTCAAAAGACATGATGGCAGGAAATGTTAGCTCAAGTATGGAAAGCACACCCGAAAAACTATGGGAATGGGAAGCAAAACATCTTTCAACAACACCGCAAAAGGCTAAAGAAGTAACATTACAGCTATTTAAGCAACTTTCACAGCATATAAAATTTTTAAAATTTGATTATGATTTGAAAAATGTAAAGACAGGACAGACAAGTGCTGGAAGAAATTATGCTATTATACCGACAAAGAGTAGAATTTTAACGCAAGGTAAAGAAATGGAATTAAATCAAAAGACTTTAGCATTTGATGATAAAGGAAAATGGTATTTAGTAAATATCGATGATAAAACTAAAATTATCTTAAAAGAATTATATTCAGATCTTGCAGATGTAAACATAGAACAATAATAAATAAAAAATACTGGGGAGCAGATTTGCTGAGAATTAAACCCATATAACCTGATACAGATAATACTGTCGGAGGAAGTATTTTATATAAAATAAAAAAATCATACTAACTAAAGTAAAATAATACTAAAATTATTTTAAATAGTTTATAAAAATATAGGATCTCCTTTTGATAAGGAGATTTTTTTGTTTTAAATTAATTTTGCTATATTAGTACTTTTTTAAATGAAGGCTAGTACAAAAAAATGTCGTAAACTAGCCATAGGTTGTAGGATTTACGGAAATGAGCAATCCTACAAAAATAAAAAAGAAAGAACATAGTAATTAGTTAAATAATTATGAAATAAATATTAGACCTGTTCGATAACTATACAAACTTAGAATTTAATAAAATAAATATCTTGAAGCAAGGGGTCTTGACCCCTTGTATAGATAAAAAAACTTAGGTTATCGAACATATCTAATGATTAATCTGCTATTCAAATGGGAAATAATATAGGATTACGAAAGAAGGAAATAAATGAAAAAAATATTATTATTAGGAGCGGTTGCAATATTGGCAGTCGCTTGTGGAAACAAAGTAAAAACAGAAAATAAAACTGGACAAAATGCAGAATATACGCAATATTTAGACAGCTTGAAAGCTGATAACAATTTAAAAATCACAATGGGAAAAGTTCCAGTAACAATTGTCGGAAAAGAATTGAAAGTTGGAGATAAAATAAAGGAAGTGCCTTTGGTTATAAATTCAAAGCTGGATGAAAAAAATATATTTGAAGATAAAAATATAAAAGTAATTTATACAGCACCGTCGCTTGATACAAAAGTTTGTTCACTACAGACAAAACATTTGAATGAAGCCGCAAAAACTTATCCAAATGTAAAATTTTACTCAATAACGGTTGACACTCCGTTTGCACAGGAAAGATTTTGTACTGCCAATGAAATTAATGGATTAAAAGCAGTTTCTGACTTTAAATATCATCAATTTGGTATTCAAAATGGATTTTTCATAAAGGAAAAAGGTCTTTTAACAAGGGCACTTATGATTCTTGATGAAAATAATACTGTAAAATATATTGAATATGTTTCTGAAGAAGGAAAAGAAGCTGATGTTGAGAAAGCATTGAAATTCTTGGAAAATAATCTGTTAAAAAAGTAAAAATTTTGAAAATATAAAAATATGAGGTATAATTAATAAAAATGAATCTTCTGGAGGTAAAAATGAAAAAAATTATTTTATTATTGTTAGTTGTTTCAGCTGTTACATTTGCTGCTCCTGCAAATAAAAATAGAAATCAAAACTTGAATACAACTGTTCAAAATAGTAAAAAAGGAGAAACAGCACAGGAAGCTTGGGAAAGAGTAAAACCTGAGATTAAAATACGGCTAAATAAAATTTCAAAAGATTTGGTTGCAGGAAATTATAAAGCAAGTTTTGATGAAATGCCAGAAAAATTTTTAACATACTTGGCTAAAAAGGGATCTATGTCTGTAAATGAACTTAAAAATGTAACTATAAAAACGATGAATAAACTAACAGATAATATGAAAATAATTGAAAATACCTCTGATTTTGAAAATGTTAAAGTAGGGAAAACTGAAACAGGAAGAAATTATGCAATCATACCAACCAAAGTTACAATAATTTATAATGGACAAAAAATAAATGGCGAAGGAAAAACAATGGCATTTGAGGATGGAAATAAATGGTACATTATCAATTATGAAAAAGAGTATATGATTTTCTTAAAGGATGTGTATCCAGACTTAGCTAAAATAAAATAAAATAGAAATAATGAAAAATACTGGGGAGCAATTTTTGCTGAGAATTAAACCCATGTAACCTGTACAGATAATGCTGTCGGAGGGAGTATTTTATATAAAATAAGAAATAATTTTAAAGTTATTTTGTATATCTTTTTAAATTATTTTAGAAAATTTATAGAAATATAGAATCTCCTTGTGATAAGGGGATTTTTTTATACAAAGAAATTTTAAATAAAAAAACAGTTTTAAGGAAAGGGATGATGGATTATGGAAAAAAAAAAAATTAATGCAAGTATTGCAATTCAGGTATTGCCAAATGTTGTAGGAAATGAAGAAATTGTAAGAGTTGTTGATGAAGTTATTGAATTTATTAAAAGCAAAGGGTTAAAAATGAATGTTGCTCCATTTGAAACGACGATAGAAGGAGATTTTGACGAACTTATGGAGATTGTTAAGGAATGTCAGGTTGTGGCTGTGAAGGCGGGGGCTGAAGGTGTAATGTCATATGTAAAAATAAATTATAAACCGAAAGGAGATATTTTAAAGATTGATGAAAAAATTTCAAAATATAACAGATAAAATTGCACCAAGTATTATTATTGCTGTATTGCTGATAATTTGGCAAATTTTGTCAATGGTGAATATTATTCCAAAATTTATGTTGCCGTCGCCATTTGAAGTTGTAAAAGCGTTTGTTTCGGATTTTCCGTTACTTATGGAACATACAAAAATTACACTTATTGAAGCGTTTTTGGGACTTGGACTGGGAATAGTTCTAGGATTTGTTGTGGCGGTTGTTATGGATAGGTTTGAATATGCATATAAAATGATTTATCCTGTTTTGGTGATTACGCAGACAATTCCGACGGTTGCTATTGCACCGCTTTTGGTACTTTGGCTAGGATATGGAATATTGCCAAAAATTACGCTTATTGTTATGACTTCGTTTTTTCCTATAACTATTGGACTTTTGGATGGATTTCGTTCGGCTGACAAGGATATGTTAAATTTGTTAAAAACGATGGGAGCAACGCCATTTCAGAATTTTATTCATGTCAAATTGCCAGGATCATTAGGATATTTTTTTGCAGGGCTTAGAATTTCGGTTTCATATTCTATAATCGGGGCAGTTGTGGCTGAATGGCTTGGTGGATTTAGCGGACTTGGAGTTTATATGACAAGAGTGAGAAAATCGTATTCATTTGATAAGATGTTTGCAGTAATTTTTCTTATCTCTGCAATAAGTTTGCTGCTTATGTATCTTGTAAAAAAAATACAGAAATGGTGCATGGTTTGGGAAAAGTAAATTTTTAAATAAAAAAATTCAAAATAAAAAATAAAGAGAGGTATAAAAAATGAAAAAAATTTCAAAAATTTTAATTTTATGTTTAATCTTGATTTTGGCTGTTTCGTGTGGAAAATCTAAAAATAATCAGAAAATAAAAATTGTACTGGACTGGGTGCCAAACACTAATCATACAGGGCTTTATGTGGCAAAAGACTTAGGATATTTTAAGGAAGAAGGACTGGATGTGGAAATTGTGCAGCCGCCTGAAGGAAGTACAACTGCACTTATTGGAGCTGGAGGAGCAGAATTTGGAATAAGTTTTCAGGATACGTTGGCAAAATCGTTTGCAAAGGAAAATCCTGTGCCAGTGACAGCTGTTGCAGCAATTCTTCAGCATAATACATCTGGAATTATTTCATTGAAGAAAAAAGGCATTGATTCGCCAAAAAAACTGGAAGGTAAAAAATATGCCACTTGGGAAGACAACATTGAGCAAGCCATTTTGAAAAAATTAGTAACAGATGATAAAGGAGATTTTTCCAAAGTAAAATTAATTCCTTATACGATAACAAATGTCGTAACTGGTTTAAAATCTGATGTTGATGCCGTTTGGGTTTATTATGCGTGGGATGGAATTGCGACAGAAAGAGCAGGACTTCAGACAAATTTTCTAAAAATACGAGACTATGCTAAAGAACTTGATTACTATAGCCCAGTAATTATTGCAAATAATGACTTCCTGAAAAAGAATCCTGAAATTGCAAAAAAAGTTTTAAAGGCAATAAAAAAGGGGTATGAATATGCAATGAAAAATCCAGAGGAATCAGCAAAAATCTTGGTAAAAAATTCTCCAGAACTTGACATAAATTTGGTAACAGCCAGCCAAAAATGGATTTCTAAAGAATATCAGTCAGATGCAAAGGAATGGGGAATAATTGACGGAAACCGTTGGAACAGATTTTATGAATGGCTTTACAAAAATAAGGCTATAGAGCGTGAAATACCAAAGGATTTTGGATATAGTAACGAGTATCTGAAATAGAAAATTTGACTCTTATAATAACAAGGGGTCAAGACCCCTTGTCAGAGTGAGGAGAAAAATATTAAATTTGAAAATAAAAAAATGTTGCATTTAATATTGCAATTTATATTATAAATTATTAAAATATGTTATATTAAGGAGATATTAAGTGAAGAAAGACAAAAAGCTGGAAATAAAAAATATTTCCATTTCTTTTGAAAATAAAAAAGTTTTAGAAAATGTTTCGATTGATTTGTATGAAAATGAGCTGGTTTGCATTTTAGGAGTGAGTGGTGCTGGAAAAACAACGTTGTTTAACATTATTGCAGGACTTTTAAAGCCTGATTGTGGAAATGTGAAAATGAGTGGAGAAGATATAACTGGAAAATCTGGGAAAATAAGCTATATGTTGCAAAAGGACTTGCTTTTACCTCACAAAAAAATCATTGACAACGTGGCACTTCCGCTTGTAATAAGGGGGGAAAATAAAAATAAGGCACAGGAAATTGCAAAGCCGTATTTTAAAGATTTTGGATTGGAAGGTACAGAAAATTTGTATCCAAGTAAACTATCAGGCGGAATGAAGCAAAGAGCGGCATTGCTTAGAACATATTTATTTTCCAGCGAAGTTGCTCTCCTTGATGAGCCATTCAGTGCATTGGACGCCATTACAAAGAATAAAATTCATAGCTGGTATTTGGATATTATGAAAAAAATAAAAATGTCAACTTTATTCATCACTCACGATATTGATGAAGCAATATTGCTTTCTGATAGGATTTATATTTTGGCAGGAAGTCCAGGAAAGATTATAAAAGAAATAAAAATTAACTTGAAAAAAGATGATAATAAAGTGTATAATAATGAAGAGATTATAATGTCAAAAGAGTTTATTGACTATAAAAAGGAAATATTGAAATATTTGTAAAAAATTATTGAAAGGAAATTTTAGAAAAATGGAAATAAAGCACTTAGAAGGAACAGGATTTTTTATATTTGGAGAAAATGGAGATGAACTGGCAAAACTGACATATAGAAAGGAAGGAGAAAAACTGTTTTTTGAATCAACCGTAGTTTCTCCTGAATTAAGAGGACAAGGAATTGCAGGAAAATTATTTGATGCTGGTGTAAAATACGCAAGAGAAAATGGGTATAAAATTGTACCAATTTGCAGTTACATAGTCAAAAAGTTTGAAAGTGGAGAATATGATGATTTAAAGGCATAATTCATTGAAATTTTTTAGAATTATATAGATTTAGAATTGGAGAAAATAAATATCTTGAAGCAAGGGGGCTTTACCCCTTGTAGAAATAAAAAAGATATATCTATTTTAAAATAAATTTATTTTACTATTTAGAATAAAAAATAAGTTTCAAGTAAAATATGGAGAAAGAAGGAAATTTGCATGAAATTGGGGATTGTCGGTTCAGGGATGATTGTCCAGGAATTTTTGCCTAGTCTTGTTCGGTTGGAAGGGCTGGAAATTGTGGGGATACAAGGAACAAAAAAGAGTATTGGTAAAGTTGAGGAAATTTGTCTAAAATATGGTATTCCAAGATTTACTGATGATTTTAACAAACTTTGTGAATTTGGAATTGATACTGTTTATATTGCTGTTCCGAATTTTTTGCATTTTGAATATTGTAAAAAAGCATTGGAAAAAGGCTTGAATATCATTGTCGAAAAGCCAATGACAGCTAATTATAGACAAGCTAAGGAATTGTCAGATTTGGCAAAAGAAAAAAAACTGTTTTTATTTGAAGCGATAACGACACTTTATTTTGAAAATTATAAAAAAATAAAAGGCTGGATTGGGAAAATTGGAGATGTAAAACTTATTCAAAGCCAGTATAGTCAGTATTCCAGTAGATATGACGCTTTTAAGAGAGGTGAGATTTTGCCTGTATTTGATCCGCAAAAAGCTGGCGGAGCATTGATGGATTTAGGACTTTATAATTTGCATTATGTTCTAGGGCTTTTTGGAAAGCCTGAAAAAGTGAAATATTATGCAAATCTTGAGAGAAATATTGACACAAGTGGAGTTCTTATGATGGAATATGAAAATTTTAATGCTATGTGTGTATGTGCAAAAGATAGTGAAGGCAAAAGAATAGGTGTAATTCAGGGAAGCAAAGGAAAAATTATAAGCGAAGAAGCTCCAGGACTTGTTGGAAAAGTTACGTTGAAACTGTATGATGGAACGACAGAAAGCTTTGATGATGGATTTTCAAAGGACAGGGTTGTACCTGAATTTAAGGCATTTATTCGTACAATAAATAAAAATGACTTGGAATTTTGCTATAAACAGCTGGAAAAAAGTCTGCTGGTAAGTGAGGTGCAGACAAAAGCTAGAATTGAGGCGGGAATTAGGTTTCCACAAGACTAGAAAATTTTAAAATTAGGAGAAAGAATGGATAAAGAAAAAGTTTCAATAATTGTGCCAATGTATAATGCGGAAAAATTCATCAGAAAAACAATAGAATCAGTTATTTCACAAACTTATCAAAATTGGGAGATGCTTATCATAAATGACGTTTCAACAGATAATAGTCTTGCAATTGTAAGTGAATTTGTGAAAAAGGATGAAAGAATAAAAATTGTAAATACTGAAAAAAATGTAGGAGTAGTAAAGGGAAGAAATTTTCTGATTGAATTGGCTAGCGGAAGATATATCGCATTTTTAGATTCTGATGATTATTGGCATAATGAAAAATTGGAAAAGCAGATAAAATTTATGAAGGAAAAAAATGCGAGCATTAGCTGTACGGAATATACTAGGGTTAGGGAAAATGGTGAAAAAATAAACGAAGTTATTATAAAACCTGAAATTTCCTATACGGATATGTTAAAAAATAACTATTTGGGATGCCTGACAGTTATGTATGATGTGAAAAAAATTGGGAAGCGATATTTTAAAGAGCTTGAAAAAAATGAAGATTATGTACTTTGGCTGGAAATTGTGAAGGATGTAAAAACAATTTATGGATTAAAGGAAAATTTGGCATATTATCGCGTGCTGGATAATTCACGTTCAAGCAATAAAGCTAAAACAGCGAAAGTACGTTGGGAAATTTATCGAAAAGTTGAAAAATTACCGCTTTTAAAATCAATCTATTATTTTATGCACTATGCAGTTAGAGCGGTATTGAAAAGTAAATAAATTTATAAATGAAAAAAGGGAATATAAATGAAAAATTATATACTGGAAACTTTGCTTGAAGAAAAAAATAATAATTTAAAAGGAATGTTGTATCATAATCTTCAAATTAAATTTGCTTATAATAGTAATCATATTGAAGGAAGTACATTGACAGAAGATCAGACAAGACATATTTTTGAAACAAATAGTTTTTTTGCGGAAAATGAAACAGTGAAAGTTAAAGATGTGATTGAAACTTTAAATCATTTTAAATGTTTTGACTTTATTATTGAACATGCAAATGAAAAACTTTCTGAAAAATATATAAAAAAACTTCATTTTCTGCTTAAAAGTAATACGAGTGATTCACAAATTGAATGGTTTAAAGTTGGAGAATATAAGCAAAAGCCAAATACAGTTGGTGGAAAAAAGACTGCAAGTCCAAAACAAGTTGAGGCAAAGGTGAAAAAACTTTTGGAAAATTATAATAGCCAAACTGAAATAACTGTTGAAAAAATTATAGATTTCCACTATAAATTTGAAAAAATTCATCCATTTCAAGACGGAAATGGAAGAGTTGGAAGGCTTATAATGTTTAAGGAATGTCTAAAAAATGATATTGTGCCTTTTATATTGGAAGATAAGTATAAAATGTTTTATTATCGTGAGTTAAAAAATTATGAGAGTGAAAAAGGCTGGCTTTATGATACTTGTCTTATGGCACAAGATGAAATGAAAAAAATACTTAATTATTTTGAAGTAAAATATTAAGATTTGAGTTTATTAACAATATAAAAATTATTAAATAAAAAAACAACAAAAAATATTTTTTGACATACTAAAAAAAATATGATAATATGTAAAAAAGTGAATAAATTGGATGAAGGTATGAGGAGAGATTTAATTAGTTAAACACCGAAGAAGTGACTCTTTCAGGTAAAAGGACTCATAGTGGACGAACCTCTGGAGAGATAGTCTTAAATGACTGCACCGAAGAAGCAAAGGAATTTTATTCCCTAAACTTTCAGGTAAAAGAACAGAGATTAATACATTTAAAATTATAATTTTATATTTCTTTTTTAGTATAAAAAGAATTTTTAGAGGTTGTCTGAACTTTATTATAAAGTAAAAGATGACTTTTTTATTTGTTAAAATTTAAATTATAATATATTCAGAACCCGTTCAAAATTATTATTTAAGATTGTATAAATTTAGGGTCTGAGTAAAATAGTCGTAGCTTTTGAGCTCAATTTTAAATCAGTTTTACTATATTATTTGTTTGAAATCACAACCTGAATTCCACATATCAAAAAGGCAATTGTAAAAGTTGTAAAAATTTAATAATAATATTTATTAAAATTATTAGACTTTTGCAAATGACTAAAATATAGAAATAGAAGGAGAAGAAATTAAATGTTAGAAATTATTAGGAATTTTAATGGATTTTTTTGGGGAGTTATTTTAATTATATTGCTGGTTGGAACAGGTATATTTTACACTTTTAAGTTAAGATTTATTCAAATTAGGGAGTTTAAAACTGGATTAAAACAGCTGACAGGTGGATTTGACCTTAGCGGAGAAAAGGCGGATAGTAATGGAATGTCATCATTTCAGGCACTAGCAACAGCAATTGCTGCACAAGTTGGAACAGGAAATCTTGCAGGAGCTGCAACAGCGATTGTGTCTGGAGGGCCTGGAGCAATATTTTGGATGTGGTTAAGTGCTTTTTTTGGAATGGCTACTATTTATTCAGAAGCAGTATTAAGCCAAATTTTTAAACAAAAAAAAGATGGAGAAATGACAGGAGGGCCTGCCTATTATATCCAAACTTTATTTAATGGCGGAAAAGCAGCTAAATTTTTAGCAGGATTTTTTGCAGTTGCTTGTATACTTTCACTTGGATTTATGGGAAATGCGGTTCAGGCAAATTCAGTTGGAGATGCTTTTCATAATGCTTTTCATATTCCAACAATTGTAACAGGATTATTTTTAGCAATTTTATCTGGATTTATATTTTTTGGCGGTGTAAAGAGAATTGCTTCGGTTACTGAGAAAATTGTGCCAATTATGGCAGTTTTATACGTTGTAACATGTGTGACTATTATTTTATTAAATATTGGGAATACAGGAATGGCATTTAAGGCAATTTTTGTAAATGCTTTTTCAACAAAAGCAGTTTTAGGAGGATTCGCTGGAGCTGGAATGAGAAAGGCAATAAGATTTGGAGTTGCAAGAGGGCTATTTTCAAATGAAGCTGGAATGGGATCAACACCACATGCACATGCAATTGCGAAAGTTAAAAATCCTGAAGATCAGGGACACGTTGCGATTGTTACAGTTTTCATTGATACATTTGTAATTTTGACATTGTCAGCACTAGTAATATTAATTGCAGATGGAAGAGCTAAAGGAACTGGAATTTCATTGACACAGCAAGCATTTCAAGCAGTATTGGGGAACTTTGGAGTAATATTTGTTGCAATTGCATTATTCTTTTTTGCGTTTTCTACAATAATTGGATGGTATTTCTTTGGGGAAGCTAATGTAAAATATCTGTTTGGTAAAAAAGCGCTTAATATTTACAGAGCCTTGGTAATGGTTTGCATAGTGGCAGGTTCATTACAAAAAGTTGATTTAGTATGGGAACTTGCGGATATGTTTAATGGTCTTATGGTAATTCCAAATTTGATAGCGTTGATTGGGCTACATAAATTGGTAGTTGAAGTTACGAAGAAAGATCCGTTGTTAAAAGATTAGTAATTAGAGATATAAAAAATAAAAATATACCCAAATTTTTGATCGAAAAATTCAAGATTGGGTATATTTTATATTAAATTAGTTCAAATTCTGACTGTGCCTTTTCCATTTCAGTATACATTTTGTAATATCGTCCTTTATTTTCCATAAGCTGCTTATGATTCCCAATTTCTTCGATTATTCCGTCAGACATAACTATAATTTTATCATAATCCTTTATTGTGTTGAGTTTGTGGGCGATTGTAATTACGGTTTTGTTCTTTGTAAGAATATTTAGTGATTTTCTTATTTCGTGTTCGTTGTCGGCATCAAGCGAGGCTGTGGCTTCATCAACTAAAATAATCGGCGTATTCTTTAATAATGCTCTTGCAATTGAAATTCTCTGTTTTTCTCCACCAGATAAGGTAGAGCCGCCTTCTCCGATTACAGTGTCATATCCATTTTCGCTTTCCATTATAAAATCGTGGCAATTGGCATTTTTAGCCGCATTTATTACTTCTTCCCTTGTAGCCTTCGGTTTTCCCAGTCTTATATTATTTTCAAAAGTGTCATTTACCAAGTAGACATCTTGAAAAATCATGCTTATATTTGTAAGCAGCTCTTCAGGATATATTTTTTGGATATTTATCCCACCAATGGTAATTTCGCCAGACTGGCAGTCCCAGAATCTTGCAATAAGGCTGGTAACAGTTGTTTTTCCAGAGCCCGACGAACCGACTAGGGCAGCTTTTGTCCCCTGTTTTGCTTCAAAAGTGATGTTTTTTAGAACAGGAGTGTCTTTTTCATAAGAAAAACTTACATTCTGGAATTTTATATTGTAATCTGGTAAAGTAACTTTTTCAAGTTCATAGGAAATTTCCTTTTCATTATGCACATTTATCAGCTTATCTGTGGCAAGTTTCAAGTATTGGATAAAAGTATATTGTGTAGAAAAGGCTTTTAGCACGTTTGAAAGTGAAAGTCCAATAATTATGTATGAAAAAAATTCAACTTTATTAATGGAAGAAGCCATAAAAAGCTGTGTAGATACAAGCAGAAGCAAGGCAAAGGAAATATCCGTAATAAGCTGAAAAATCATAACATAAGGGGCAAGAGCAATTTCAGTATTTATACTTTCTCTTTTCAAATCATTAAAGCTGTCCTTTAACCTCTTAAATTTTTCCCCAGTCAGATTATATGCTTTAAAAAGTTCCATTCCAGCGATATATTCCACCATCCGTGAAACAACATTATCCATAGTATACTTCTTTTTCAATGCTATTTTTGCCCCTTTTTTCGTTCCCAGAATGACAAATATTAATCCAGTTAGGGAGATTATTAGTTGCAGCATGGCAAGTAGAGGTGAAATTGCAAATATAATTAACAGAAGATAAATTGTCAGTATGGATAACTTTATAATTTCTGATGTGCTGTGAGTTATAACCTGCTCAAAATCCTGTAAATCATTTGTCATAATATTAATAATATTCCCAATGTTATGACTGTTAAAGTATCCCAAATTCAAGTTTCTCAAATGATCCCCCATCCTGATTCTCAAATCCTGAATAATTTTAGCCCCTTCACTTTGAATCCCAGTATATCCGATACGATTTAATACAAATCTGCAAATAATTGCAAAAATCATAATAAAAGTATAGATTATCAACTTTTTCATCGTAAAATTATTATTCATCAAATCAATAATTGTAAAATAAAACATTGCATAGTTCATCATATAAAATAAGGCGTCTATTGTTAGAAAAAATATTGGCTTTTTAAGATTTTTATATTTATTTCCAGCAAGAGTTTTTATATTTCTAATATCGTTAATCATTATCTGCACCCCCTAAATTTCCTTATTTTCCATCAAATCATTATCGCTATATAAATTCCATAAATGCCAGTATTCTGACTTGTTTTGCAGAAGCTCCTTGTGAGTACCTTGCTCGGTAATACGTCCTTTATTCATTACAACGATATTATCGGCATTTTTTATTGTGTAAAGCCTGTGAGCAATGATAATGGCAGTTTTTCCTTTTAACAAAGTACGCAAAGCCTCCTGAATTTTAGCTTCGTTTTCAATGTCGGAGTAGGAAGTAACTTCATCCAGCACGATAATTGGAGCATTTTTTAAAATGGCACGAGCTATTGAAATTCTCTGTTTTTCGCCACCGCTTAATTTAATTCCGCCTTCACCAATTACAGTTTCGTATTTTTGAGGCAAAGACATTATAAAGTCATGAATTTGTGCCTTTTTTGCAGCATTTTCCACTTTTTCCAGCGAATAATCCTTTCCCATTCTTATATTCTCAAAAATAGTATCGTGAAGCATAAATGTATCCTGAAAGACAAATGAAACATTGTCAGCCAATCCTGTGTAAGTAAAATCCTTAATATCAGTTCCATCAATAGTTATTTTTCCGCTATTTATATCCCAAAATCTTCCAAGCAGAAGTCCTATCGTTGTTTTTCCTGAGCCAGAAGGCCCTACAAGTGCGGTTGAGGTTCCAGTCCTTATTTCCAAGGAAAAATCATTTATAACATTTTTATTTTTATATGCAAAATTTACATTTTCATATTTTATAAAACTTGAAAAATTAGAAGGGAAATTTGTGTTTCCAGATTTTTGCTCCTGTTCCCCATTGATTTCCATAATCTTTCCTAGCCCTTTAGTTAATGCGGAAAGATGGTGTGCCAAGTCAAATAATGCCTTTAATGAGCTTAAAAAAATTGTACTCATTAAAATAAATAAAATGTACGCAGATACTGAAATTTGATTATAAAACAGCATAAGTCCGCCAATCGGAATAATGAAAAGCAGCCCCGAATCAGTCAGACAGAGAAAAATTGAATAAAACGGCACACTTAGTTCTGTAAGCTCAATCCAGTAATCCGCATATTCCTGAGTAATATCCCGATAATCCTTGAATGATTTAGCAGTAAGGTTAAATGCTTTCATAACGTTCATTGCATTTATGTATTCCATAATAGTAGCGTTTAAGTTTGCAAGAAGAGTATAATAATGTTCTACACGGGTTCCGTAGCTTTGAAACATTTTTCCCTGTGCCATTATGCTTAGAATAATCGGAATAAATAAAACAAGTGTCAATTTCCAGTTAAAGTAAATCATAATCCCCAAAAATATTATCGGCGTTACAAGAGCTGAAGATAAATCTGGAATCTGATGTGCAATAAAGAGTTCCAATTTTTCAATATCCTCATTAATAATCTTTTTCAGCTTTCCAGACATATTTTTCTTAAAAAACCCCATATTCAGCTTTGACAAATGCTCAATTAAGTCAATCCTAATCTTGTACAAAATCGAGAAAGCCGCAATATGTGAAAAAATACCTGATAAAATCTGCATAATTATCTTTACAATTATAAAAAATATCGCAATAAAAACACAGAACTTTATTCTTGAATAATCAATATTCGCCTTAAAAAGCTCCAAAACAATCTGATACACAAGAAGATAAGGCACAGCAGACAATGTCGTACCAATTATACTGAATATTGCTGAAAAAATCAGCTTCACCCTATGTTTACCAGATAAACTTAGCAAATATTTCAATTCTTTCATAATAATCCCTCCATTCATTTTAGAAAAGGAAATAAATTAAAAAATAATTCTATTTTTCATAAGTATAAATTCCAAGTCTGTTATTAAAAATATAGAAGAATGGAATAAACAATTTTTTCCAGCCAGAAAGATGATGTTTCATTTCATCAGTAAAATTAATAAGTCCAGTCTGTTTTAATTTTGGATTCAATTTTACAACTTCACTTCCATCTTTTACCCCCCAGTTAAATTTTGCTTCCATATTTTTTAAGGTGTCATGTTTTTTACTCATTTTAACTGTTCCTTTGTAAAGCAAGTCAAATTGAGCTTCAAAAGAATCAAAATTATCAGTTAGTATTTCCAAAAACTGTTTAATTTGCTGTTCTTCAAAATACATTAATACACCTTCCGAAATAATAAGCAATTTTTTCCCTTCTAGTTTAATATCCTTTGTCCATGCTGAATCAAATGCAGATTTTGCAATATCTGTAACTCGTTCATTAGGTTCAAAAAATAATTTTCGTTTTTCGATAACTTCTGGCAAGTCAAGATTGTACCATCTTATTTTTCCATTATCTATTCGTAAAAATCTCGTATCTAATCCACAACCGATTGATACAATCGCACAATCTGGATATTTTTCCATAAATTTTTTTACTTCATTATCCATCACTTTCGCCCGTGAAAGAACTCCATAATACGAAGCCCATGCACTTTTAAATTTCGAGAAGTCATAATCTATTTGAGAAATTATTTCTTCAGATCTTTTGTCATTTAAAATCGGCTTTTCACTTTTGGCATCGGTTGCCCGCATATATAAGGTGATAAGCATAGTTTCTGAAATATTATTAAGTTTTATTTTCATAGTATATTCCTCCTTATAAAAATTTTGATTATCAAACTATCTAATAAAATTATACCCATATTTATTTAAAATGCAAATTTTTATAATAAAAATTTTTATCAAATTGTTAAAACCAAGTAAATTTAGGATTTGAATAAGATAATTATTGTTTTTTAATTTTTTACAATAGTCTATATTATATAAAATTTGAAAAAGGAAAAACAATTGAAAATTACCTTAAACTATGGTAAAATTATTTATATTTCTATTAAAAAAATTTCATAAATTTGGAGATTTATAAATGGTAAAAAATAAGGACAGATTTTTTAACTTTGATATTTTAAAATGTATTGCAATTATTACGGTTTTATTTATTCATATTGTTGCAAGTGAATTATATGGTTATGGTAAAATATCTGGAAATAGATGGATGATGGCAAATGTCATAGATTCTCTTAGCAGAATATGCGTACCCATATTTGTTATGGTTAGTGGTTTTTTTTTGTTGAGAAAAGATGAAGATGTAAAGATATTTTTTAAAAAGAGATTTATAAAAATTATTCCAAAATTTTTTATATACTCTGTTATTTTTTTTATATTTACAATAATTTTTAAAGATGTGAAAGATAATGAATTATTCTCAGTTTTTTTTAGAAAATCAACTTATAAGACTATAATTTCAATTTTTTTCCAGAAAGAAAGTTACCATAATTTCTTTTCAAGTTTTTTTCAAGGTAAAGTTCACTATCATTTGTGGTACATTTATATGATATTGTCACTTTATCTGATAACGCCATTTTTACGAAAAGTTATGGTAAAAATTGAGAGAAAAAGCATTAATTATCTAGTTTTTATATGGATAATATTTATGGTTTTAGTACCATTTCTAAATGTGATTTTTAAGAAAAATATAAAAGTATATTCTCCAGTTGGGCAATACCTCGACTACTTTTTGATTGGCTATCTGCTCGCAGAAAAACCTTTGAATATGAAAAAATGGCAAAAATACACGATTTTTTTAATAGCAGTTGTATTAACTGTCTTTTTAACGTATATATTTACAAAATCAAGTGGAAAGTTTTTTGACTATTTTTATGATTATCATTCAATTAGTGTATTTGTATCCGCAGTTTTGCTTTATGATTTCTTTGTAAATATTTTTGATGGAGAAAAAGTTTTTCTAAAAGTAAAAAGTATTGTAAAATCTATATCAGCGAAAACCTATGATATTTATCTAATTCATCCATTTTTTTTATTTTTTTGTGAAAGAATATTAAAATCCAGAATGAATTATTTTTTATATATAATTACTGCGTTTGTAATAGTATTTGCATTATCTTTTTTTACAAGTGAAATATTAAAAATACTGTATAACATTTTAACTGGTATAAATAGAAAATTTTACAAAAAGGAATAATATTTTATGACAACTAAGGATTTGCGGTAAAAAGATTGAGGAAGATTAAGAATAGTGCATTAATTGAATTTTATAGATTTTTTATAAATAATATGAGATGAATAGAAGAAAGGAGAAAAGCTGGAAATAATAAAATATATGAAATTTATGATTTGAAAATTTTATTTATTTAGTGAAAAAATTTTGTTTAGATAAATTTATTATTAAAGAAAAAATAAAAAAGGAAGTGTAATTTAGAATGGCGGTACGTGGAATGAAAAAAAATTATTCTTATTTGTTTGGAATATTAACGATTGTGATGTATTTTGTAGGATTGTTGCTTATAAATCGTGGGCTTGGATTTGTAAATGCAGCAGTAATTATTTGCTCCATGATAATTTATTATGTGGCAAATGTTTATAATATGACAGGAAGATATAAATTACGGGATATTGCGATTATAATTGCAATTAATTTTATTCTTGTAATGGTTACAAAATTTTTAAAAATATTTCTCTTAAATGAAGCAATAATTTTATTTGGACTAATTACAATGTTTCAAATCATATATCGTTATATCATAATGATAGGATTAGCTGAAAAAAAGAAAATTGTTTTTGTAGGTGAGAATGGCTATACGAATGATTTGTTGGAGAGTATAAGAAAAGACAGTCAATATAAATTATCGGACTTTTTAAAAGAAGAAGATTTAACTGTTTTATCAAAAAAATTATTAAATCTTTGTGAAAATAAAAAAGTTGATATAATAGTAGATTTTACAAGTAATCTTTTATATGATACAAAACTTGTTGATAAATTGCTGCAATACAAACTTAATGGAATGCAGTATTACAATTATTTGGAATTTTATGAAATGTATGAAAATAAATTACCAGTTTCAAATTTAAGTCCGAAATGGTTTTTGGAAAATACTGGTTTTGAAATTTACTATAACAGTTTTAACTTAAAGGCAAAACGTATTCTTGACATAATTTTTGCACTTTTAATTGGAGTTTGTGTCATTCCAATTATGATTATTGCTGCGATAATAATAAAACTTGAATCAAAAGGTCCAATATTTTTTATTCAGGAAAGAATTGGAGAAGGGAATAAGCCGTTTAAAATAGTGAAGTTTCGTTCGATGACAACTGATGCGGAAAAAGATGGACCAAAATGGGCTACAAAAAATGATAACCGTGTTACAAAATTTGGTAAATTTATGCGTCTTACAAGAATTGACGAGTTGCCACAATTGTGGAATGTATTACGTGGAGAAATGAGTTTTGTAGGTCCACGTCCAGAAAGAGAATTTTTCATAAAGCAGTTGGAAAAGGAAATTATGTACTACAATTTAAGACATACTGTAAAACCAGGGCTTACTGGATGGGCACAAGTAATGTATCCGTATGGGGCAAGCGTTGAAGATGCTTATAGAAAATTACAGTATGATTTGTATTATATAAAAAATCATGACATTATTTTTGATATGAAAATATTGCTAAAGACAATTACGATTGTAATTTTTGGAAAAGGGAGATAATATTGTAATAAATATTATAAATTTTTACTTAGTAAGGGTCAACAGCCCTTTTTATCATATACATTGAAATATTATTTAATAAAAAAAATAGGAGAAAAGATGTACTTAAAAGCATTGGAGCTGACAGGATTTAAATCATTTGCAAATAGAACTGTTGTAGAGTTTGATAATGGGATTACTTCCATTGTCGGGCCTAATGGAAGTGGAAAAAGTAATATTTTAGATGCAATTTTATGGGTTTTGGGAGAACAGAGCTATAAAAATATAAGAGCTAAGGAAAGTTCAGATATTATTTTTTCTGGTGGAAAAAATAAAAAGCCAAGATCTATGGCAGAAGTTAGCCTTTTTATTAATAATGAAGATAGATATTTGGATATTGATTTTTCAGAAGTTAAGATTACGAGAAGAATTTTTAAGACTGGAGAAAATGAATATTTAATTAATAATAAAAAATCTAGACTTAAAGATATTCATAATCTTTTTATGGATACTGGGATCGGAAAGCAGGCCTATTCGATAATAGGACAGGGACGAGTGGAGAGAATTATTGGATCTTCACCGAAAGAACTAAAAGAAATCATTGAAGAGGCGGCAGGAGTTAAAAGAGCCAAAATTGAAAAGGATGAATCTGAAAAGAAGCTAAAGGATTTAAGAAATGAAATTGAAAAAATTGATTATGTATCAAAAGATTTGAAGCAGCGAGTTGATTATCTGAAAATTGAACAGGAAAAAGCAAAATTGTTTAGATCATATACTAAAAAAATTGATGTTCAAAAGTTTATGATTTTAGAGTATGATGTTAATGAAAAAACTTCGCTAAAATATGAATATGATGAAAAAAGTCAAGAAATAAAAGAACAATTAGGAAAAAATGAAACAAGTTTTTCTGAAAAGCAAACTGAACTTGAAAAAACTAATAAAATCAGAGTGGAACTTCAAGAAAACTTGAAAAGCAAAAAAAATGAGAGAAATAAAAACTTTGATATTCTTGAAACTTTGAAAGAAAAATATTCAAATCTTGTAAAACAAAATTCTAATTTAGAAACTGAAGCTTTTGAAAAGTCAAAAAGAAAAGATGTTTTGGAAAAAGATATTTTGGAAAAGGAAAAAATTTTAAATAATTCAAAAACTGAACTTGAACTTATAGAAAAGAACTTAAATAAAAAAGAAAAAGAAAAAAATGAACTAGAAGCTAAAGTTAAGAGTGTAAAAAGAAAAAATGATGAAATTACGCTTGAATTAAAGGAGCGGATACAAAAAAACTCTGATTTTGAAGTGGATAAAATAAAAGTTTATGGAGAAAATGAGGATTTGGAAAAAAGAGTTTCAGGGGCTAAAAATGAGAATAAAAGGCAAATTTCTGAAAAGATGGATGTACAAGCTGAATTTGATAAAATAAGCCAGGAAAAACAGTCTTATGAAATACAAAAACTGGAAAAAGAAAGACAGAAATCTGAAATAGAACAGAAACTTCAAAAACTTAATGAAAAATCAAATGATTTTAGAAAAGAATATTCTAAAATTAACAAGGGGAAAAATGAAGCTAGCTACAAACTCGAAAATTTTAAAGTTAGGCAAAAGGTTATTGCTAATGCAATTGATAAAAATGAAACTTTTAATCAAAGTGTAAAATATATTTTGAATGAAAAAATTGATGGAGTGATTGGTGCTTTTGTTAATTTGATTGATATTCCAGCGGGATTTGAGGAAGCGGTACAGACTTTATCTGGAGGAATGTTTAGAGATATTGTTGTAAAGAATAGCGAAATTGGGAAAAGTTGTATTGAAATTTTAAAAAAGAGAAAACTTGGAAGAGCTTCATTTTTACCGATTGAAAATATTAGGATTTCAAAAATAAATGAAAATTTACCTGTTATTGATAAAAATCTGCAAAAAAATAATTTTCAAAATAAAATTTCACAGGAAGAAATTCAGAGCATTTTTTTAAATACAAAAGGGGAAAATGGAATTATTGACTTTGCGAGAAATATCGTAAAAGTTGATGAAAAATTTGAAAATAAAAATATAGAAAAAGTTATTCAGTTTGTTTATGGAAATTCGGTTATTGTAGAAAATCTGGAAGTTGGGATACAGCTTTTGAAAAAGGGATTTAATGACAGAATTGTTACACTTGAGGGAGATATTATCACTTCTCGTGGAAGAATGACTGGTGGTCATTCATTTAAGGGAAAAGATGAGATTTTGGAGCAGAAAAAGGAGTTAAAACATCTAGAAAGCGAAATTAAGGAGAGCAAGAAAAATTTTAATAAATTTGAAAAAAAATTGTCAGAAGTTATTTTAGAGATTGAAAAAATTAAAGAAAAAAAAGAAAAAGAAGAAGAGTTATTTGAAAATTTTAAAAAAGATTATCAGTTATTTAATCAGAATTATGATGACTTTAGTATTAGATTTGCTCGAAAACAGCGAGAAATTGACACTTTAAATTATGAAATTTCTGAAAATGAAAAATTTATTTTGGAAAAGGAAGCTAAAATAAAAGAAAATTTGGAACTGATTCAAAATATTGAAGAATACATTAAAGAAAATAATTTGAAAATGAAAAATTTAAATGAAGAATTAAAAAAACTTGAAAATATTGATGAATTTATTCAAAAACTAAATGCAGCTGACAAGCAATATGAAGTTTTGAAAGTTCAAACAGATAATAATAAAAATCGTTTTTGGGAAATTGAAGCTGATTATAAAAAACTTTTGAGGGAAAAAAATGAATTAATTGAATTTGAGAAAAAGAAGGCTGTGCTTGGAAGTGATCTGGTAAATAAAATTTCAGATGTAAAATCTGAGATTGAAGAAAACAAAAAGAATAAAGATATTATTTTTAATAAAATTCAGGAAATAGAAAAAGAAATTCAGAAAATTGAAGAAAGTGAAAGAAAATTAATCGCAGAAATCAAGGGAATTGAGATGAATATTCTGAAATATAAAAATGAATATGAAAAAATAATTGAGAAAATTACGAAAAATAATAGTGAACTTGAGTTTCAGACTTCTAAATTTAAAGAACTTGAAAATGATGAAATTTTAAATGATGAAGAATATTTTGAAATTGCTAATGAGAAAGAGCTTTTGGAAGCAAAAGGAAAATTGGCTTCAAATGAGAGAAGCCGTATAAATATTGGAACAGTAAATATGGCTTCAATAGATGAGTATGAACATGAAAATGAGCGGTATCAGAATATTGTGGCACAAAAAAAGGATTTGCTTGAAAGTAGGGAATCATTGCTTGGATTTATTAGAGAAATTGAAGCCGAAGTTACAAGCAAGTTTTTTATAGCTTATGAGCAAATAAACAAAAATTTTCAATATATGTGTGAAACAATTCTAAATGGTGCTAAAGGAATAATTAAAATGACAGATCCTGAAAATCTGCTTACAACTGGATTGGAATTAAGTGTAAAATATAAAAATAAGCCTGAACAAACGTTACTTTTGCTTTCAGGTGGAGAAAAGTCGATGCTTGCGGTTTCGTTTATAATGGCAATTTTTATGTTTAAGCCAAGCCCATTTACATTTTTTGATGAAATTGAAGCAGCGCTTGACGAAAAAAATACGAAAAAAATTATCGAACTGCTGCATCAGTTTATTAATAAATCACAATTTATCCTTATAACTCATAATAAGGAAACGATGAAAGGGTCGCATAGACTTTATGGCGTTACAATGAATAAGGAAATTGGGGAAACTAAAATAGTTTCAGTAGATGTATAGTAAAACTTATTTAAAAATAAATTCTAAGTTTATATAATTTTTTATATTTCAATTTTAAATGATAAAAAAATTAAATTTTTTGTTATTATCTTTATTTTGAGTAAAGTTTGGAATAATAGGAAGATGAATTTTTTACTGGAAATTTTTAGATATTTTTGATAAAATATAAATAAAAAGTATAACTTTTGAAAACTAGAAAGGAGAAATGTGAAAAAAGTTTCACATAATTGGGAATATGTTAAAAAAAATATTAGGACTATTAATAGTACTTGTACTTTCAACTATTGGATTTTCTGAAACAGATGTATCACAAATTGCAAGTGATTATCCATATAAAGAAAGTGCCATTATGGCAACGGTTCTTGGAACGCCTACAGACCAGCAGTATAAGTTTAAAAATCCAAAAGGGCCAAAAGTCAGAAAATTTACTGCAACAAAGAAAATTCCTGAAATATTAAGACAATGGAAAGATTATGAATACGGGGTATGGACTCAAAAAGATAAAAAAGCCCCTTTAATGATTCTGATTTCAGGGACAGGTTCGGTTTATAACAGCGGATTGTCGCTTTTTTTGGCAAATGTATTTTATGACAGAGGATATAATGTAATTGCTTTTAGTTCACCTACAACGATGCCTTATATTGTAAGTCAAAGTAATAATGCCTATGCAGGATATATAAAAGATGAAACTCAGCAGATGTATAGCCTAATACAAAAAGCCATTTTAAAAGAAAAAGGCGATGGAATGAAAATTGATAAAATTTATATTGGAGGTTACAGCTTAGGCGGATTTCAGTCATTGCTAATTCATGAAATGGATGAAAAGAATAATAGAAAAATTGGAATTGAAAAATCTCTTTTACTAAATTCTCCAATTAGTATTTTGACAGCAACAAAAAAATTAGATGGCTATTTGGTAAAAAATGGTGTTTATGATGCAAGAAGTTTAGAAAAATATATGGATACAATATTTAGCAGACTTATGTATGATAAATCGCTACAAATAAAAGATATTGAGTTTTCAAATTTGAAAACTGATTTAGTAAAATTAGGGCTTGGAGAAAAAGATTTTGAAATGTTTACTGGCCTATTATTTAGATTTTATTCAGCAAATATGACTTTTGCTGGGGAAGTATTTAGTGGACGTAATGCTACAGGAAGACTTTCAGATAAAAAGTCATACAAGAGATTTGATTCTGTGTCTAATGAATTTAGGGAAGGATTATCAGTTTCATTTGATGAATATGCAAAAGAAATTTTGTATCCGTATTTAAAAAAATATAAAAATCCGAATCTTAATTTTAATGATTTTATAAATGAATTTGATTTGAAAAATAGTCAGGATTTTATCAATAAAAACAATAAAAATATTGTATTTATTACTTCAACAGATGATATTCTGCTTTCAAAAGAGGATTTGGACTATATAAAAAATACATTTTCAAATAGAGTGCTAATACCATTTGGAGGTCATACAGGAGTTCTTTGGCATAAAGATGTGGCAAATTTGATGGTAGATAAATTGGAGGAAAAATAAATAATGAAAGGAAAAAATAAATTATTAATATTTGGAGCTATGTTTGCTATTGCAACAATTGGAAAATCTGAATTAATGGAAATAAAAAACGAAGATACTGTGATGTTTTTGGATGAAAGCAATAAAGAGGCAAATGATGACCTTTTTGTTGAGTTTGAAGATGGAAAAAGAGCACAGGATCCTGATAAAAATATTGATTTAGTTCCACAGACAAATATAAAGACCAAAAAAAATAAATCTGATGTGAATAAATACATTGCTATTGAACAGGATGGCTATGGAGTGATGGCAGAAAACTTGGAAGAGCTAAATGAAGATTATATCGTATCAAGTCAAGTGTTTCAGCTAACTGGAATAAACGATTCACTGGAACCGTTTAACAGAAGAATGTATGCTTTTAATACACAATTTGATAGAAAGATAGCTTATCCAGCTTCACGTATATATGCGGCAGTTGTTCCAAAGCCAGTGAGAAAAGGAATTTCAAATTTTTATAATAACTTTAAGGAAATACCGACATTTGTAAATTCAGTTTTACAGTTAAAACCTGGAAAAGCTGCAAATGCACTTGGAAGATTTGTAGTAAATTCAACTGCAGGATTATTAGGAGTAACAGATGTTGCTAAAAATATTGGGTTAAAAAGTGATCCTGAAACAATGGGAGATACTTTAGGACATTATGGAATAGGAACAGGATCTTTTTTAGTTTTACCAGTGTTAGGTCCAAGTACTGTTAGAGATGCAGTTGGAACTGCAGCAGATACGGCGATGGAAGGTGCAGCAAGAGGAGTTGTGGATAAAAAGCTGTTTTTTGATACAGGAGTTTTTGACAAAAATGTATATGGGTTTACAAGACCAGTTGTAACAGGATTAAATGCACGTTCTTTGATTAGTATAAAATATGGAGATTTAAATTCTCCGTTTGAATATGATTTAGTAAAAGCTCTTTATTATAATTATAGAAAAATACAAACTATAAAATAGATATAAAACTAATATTATAATTATTTTTAATAAATTGTAAATATAAGAATAAAAAATAGGAGGAAACTTAAAATGAGTTATATAAAAGATGTTGATTTGGAAGTGTATAATGCGATAGTAGAAGAAGAAAAAAGACAGGAAGATGGAATCGAGCTTATAGCATCTGAAAATTTTGTTTCAAAGGCTGTGATGGAAGCGGCTGGATCTGTGTTTACTAATAAATATGCAGAAGGTTATCCTGGAAAAAGATATTATGGTGGATGTGTAAATGCTGATGTGGTGGAAAGTCTTGCGATTGAAAGATTGAAAAAAATATTTGGAGCAAAATATGCAAATGTTCAGCCACATTCTGGATCTCAAGCAAATATGGGAGTTTATGTCGGATTGCTTAATGCTGGGGACAAAATTTTGGGGATGAGTCTTAGTGCTGGTGGACATTTGACTCACGGTTATAAAATTAATTTTTCTGGAAAAAATTATATTGGGCTGGAATATGGATTAAATACTGAAACAGAACTAATTGACTATGAAGCAGTAAGAGAAATCGCATTAAGAGAGAAGCCTAAAATGATAGTTGCTGGAGCAAGTGCCTATTCAAGAATAATAGACTTTAAGAAATTTAGAGAAATTGCTGATGAAATTGGAGCATATTTAATGGTGGATATGGCTCATATTGCTGGACTTGTTGCAGCTGGACTTCATCCAAATCCATTGGAATATGCAGATGTAGTAACTTCTACAACTCATAAAACATTAAGAGGGCCTCGTGGTGGAGTAATTTTGACAAACAATGAAGAAATTGCTAAAAAAATTGACAAGACAATATTTCCTGGAATACAAGGAGGACCATTGGTTCATATAATCGCAGCAAAGGCAGTTGCATTTAAAGAAGCACTTAGTCCTGAATATAAAAAATATCAAGAACAAGTTGCAAAAAATGCAAAAGTTTTATCTGAAGAACTTACAAAAGGTGGACTTAGAATTGTAAGTGGTGGAACTGACAACCATTTAATGCTTGTAGATTTACGTCCAATGGGAGTTACTGGGAAATTAGCTGAAGCAAAATTGGAAGAAGCTGGAATAACTTGTAACAAAAATGCTATTCCAAATGATCCTGAAAAACCATTTGTTACAAGTGGAATAAGATTAGGAACACCTGCGATTACTACTCGTGGATTTAAGGAAGATGAAACAAGACAAGTGGCACAATTTATACTGACAGTTTTGAAAAATATAAATGACAGCGAAAAAATTGCCCAAGTAAAAGAACAAGTTTTTAAATTAACTGAAAAATTTCCACTTTATAAAGGAAAATAATTAGAAATTAAAAATTTAGGAGAAAATGTGAGAAATAATAACAGAAAAAATGATGAAATGCGAGAAGTAAAAGTAACTAAAAATTATATTATTCATCCAGAAGGTTCAGTCCTAATTGAATTTGGGAACACAAAAGTTATTTGTAATGCTACAATTGAAGAAAAAATTCCAAGATGGCTAAAAGGAACAAATTCTGGATGGATAACTGCTGAATACAGCATGCTTCCAAGAGCAACGCATACACGTGTCCAAAGGGAATCTGCAAAAGGGAAACTTGGCGGAAGAACTATGGAGATTCAGCGTTTAATTGGAAGGGCATTGAGAGCAGTAATAGATTTGGAAAAGCTGGGAGAAAGAACAGTAATGATTGACTGCGATGTGATTCAGGCTGATGGCGGAACAAGAACAGCTTCGATAACAGGTGCTTATCTTGCTTTGGAACTGGCAATTGAAAAGTTAATTGATCAAGGAAAATTAAAAGAAATTCCAATAAAGTCAAAAGTTGCGGCGATAAGTGTTGGAAAAGTTCATAATGAATTGCTGCTTGACTTGGAATATGAAGAGGATTCAAGGGCCGATGTGGATATGAATATTGTAATGAATGACAAGGGAGAATTTATTGAGCTGCAAGGAACAGGAGAAGAAGCAACATTCACACAAGCTGAACTTTTAAAATTTATCGAGCTTTCAAAGAATGCTTTTGATAAATTATTTAGTTTATAATTTTTTGCTTTTTTTCACAAATATATTCAAACTCATTTAAAATTGAACTGCTAAAAATCATATAGACTTAAAGTTTAAGTTTGGTTTTAAATCAATTTTGCTATAAAATAGAATTTTTAAGAAATTTTAAAATTGGAGAAATTTAAATGGAAAATGCTGAAAATGATGAATTAACAAAAAAAAATAATGAAGATGTACAAGAAATTAGAAAAAATGAAAATCTTGTGGTGTATGTAGATAAATTTTTATATTATGAAGAAGTTATTCTTGGTAAAAGTTTTAATACAATTAGAGGTTATCGGCGAGATTTGCTTCAATTTATAGAATATCTTGAGGAATATGAAGAAATTCATAATTTTGATGAAATTGAAATGATGACCTTTAGATCATTTATTGCCTATTTAAATTCTCCTAAAAGACTTGGAAAAGATAAAAAAGTTGAAAGCAAAAAAAATATAAAAAGTGTCGAAGATATGGTAAATAGTGATAACAAATCAAAAGTAAAGCCTGTTTCCAAGAGAAGTATAAATAGAAAAATTTCAGCACTTAGGACATTTTTTAAATATCTTCAGGAAATAAAAGTTATTGAAACAAATAAAGCCTCTTATGTAAATCTTCCAAAATTTGAAAAGGAATTGCCAAATGTGATTAACCGAGATGATTTGAATAGGCTAAGGCATGTTATAAGTACAGAAAAAATTACTGGTATTAGAGATAGGCTGATTATTGAGCTGCTATATTCCAGCGGACTTCGTTCAATTGAACTTATTAATTTGAACGAATTTATGATTGACATTGAAGAGCGGGAAATTCGTGTTGTTGGAAAAGGAGACAAGGAGCGAATTACCTTTTTTAGTGAAAATGCCAAAAAGTGGCTTATAAAATATATTGAAGAAAAGAAGAAGCAATATAACAATTATACTAGGGAAGTACTTATTGTAAACAGTAAAGGAAAAAAATTGACGACACGTTCGCTTAGAAGACTGATTTCGGCACATGCACATGAGGCTGGAATACAAAAGGAAATAACGCCACATGTATTTAGGCATTCATTTGCAATGGAACTTTTAAATAATGGTGTAGATATTCGCTATTTACAAGAACTTTTGGGGCATAGCAGTATTGCTGCAACACAAGTGTATACACAAGTAAATAAGGATTTTTTACGGAATATTTATATGAATACACATCCGTTGTCTAAGTAATAGTAAATTTTAGAAATTTTATAATTTAAGTATATTTAGTAAATAATGGAAAATAGGAGGAAATTTTGATTAAAAAAAAATGTAGCGGCTGTGGAATTGAGCTGCAGTTTGAAGATAAAAATAAGGAGGGGTATGTTCCTGAAGAAAAATTTTTGATGCACGATAATTTACTTTGTCAAAGATGTTTTAAGATTAAGAATTATGGGGAAAATCTGGTAAATAATTTTAGTAAGGAAGATTATTTGAAAGAAGTAAATGAAAGTGTAAAAAAATCAGATATAATATTACCAATATTTGATATTATTGATTTTGAAGGTTCATTTACTGAGGAAATTTTGGATTATTTGAGGGATTATAGATCAATAATTTTGGTTAATAAGATTGATCTTATGCCTGATTTTATACATCCAGCAGAAATTTCAAACTGGATAAAGGACAGACTTGCTGAAGAGGATATTGTTCCTGAAGATATTGCCTTTATCAGTGCTAAAAGCAAATATGGAATAAATGGAATAATTAGAAAAATTAAAAATATTTTTCAAAATAAAAAAGTAAAGGCAACTGTTCTGGGAGTTTCAAATGCAGGAAAATCTTCGGTTATAAATTTACTTTTGGGAAATAATAGAATAACAACTTCAAAATATTCAGGTACAACTTTAAAATCAATTAATAATAAAGTTCCAAATAGCGAAATTACAATAATTGATACACCTGGGCTTATTCCAGATGGGAGAGTTTCTGATTTGATTAGTGTAGAAAGTGGCTTAAAACTTGTACCATCTGGAGAGATTTCTAGAAAAACTTTTAAATTGGAAGAAAATCAAGTATTTATGTTTGATGCTTTTTGCAGGTTTAAAGTATTGGAAAATGAACTTTTGAAAAAAGGGAGCAAGCCAATTTTTTCTGCCTATGCTTCAAAAAGTGTAAAATTCCATATAGCTCGTGAGGAAAGAGTAGATGCTTTGCTAAATGGAAATTTTTTTGAAATTTTACAAGGAAATGAAAAGAAAAAATATCTTGAAAATGAATTTGTAACTTGTGAAGTGGAAATTGGAGAAAATGAGGAACTGGCAATTGCTGGACTTGGATGGATTAATGTTAAAAGAGGACCATTAAAAATAAAATTGGAAATTCCAAAACAAGTAAAAGTAATTGTAAGACCATCAATTTTTAGAAACAAAAAATAATTTTTAGAAAGGAGAGAGGGTGTCTCATAAATCAAAAATAATTTTACTAACATAAATATTGTATATTTTTTAAAATCAAAAAATACTATTTTTACTAGTTTTATAAATATAGTAAAATATATAAAACTTATGATTTAGTAATTTTATTTACATTTTGAGACAGCCCCAAGAAAATGGCTTTCGATAATGATTATTATTATGGGAATAATAGAGCAAAAATAACTAGAAAAGTTATTTTTCGAGGAATAGTTTTTCTTATAGTTGCAATTATTGCGATTTTTAATGTTGTTATATTATTTTCAAGAAAAATGGATAAACTTATAAGTGCTGATATTCAAGTAGAAACTGTAAAATTACAAAATGCAGTAAAAAAATTTAAAGAAGTGACAGGTGCAAATCCTAAATTATCAGGACTTGAAGACAGCCTTCAAAATGTAAGAAGTGCAGATGGAAAATATAATTTTGAAACTTTTTATGGAAGTGAAAAAATTTATGAAATTCCTGAAAATATAAAGAATCACAGGGAAAGAAGTAATAGAATTGTAATAAAGAAAGATGGAAAAGGTGGATGGTTTTATGATGAAATAAAAGGAACTGTTTCACCAAATATTTAAAATATAAAAAATTTAAAAGTGGGGGAATTAAAAAATAGGTAAAATAAAAACTTAGTCAGAAAGAAGATTAGAAAATAATGAAATTTTCAAGTTTGGGAAGTGGAAGTAGCGGAAATTCTAGCTACATTGAGATGGGGAACAAAAAGTTTTTGATAGATGCAGGATTTAGTGGTAAAAAAATTGTAGAAAAATTAAATAATATTGAAAAAAGAATAGAAGATATAACGGGAATATTCGTGACTCACGAACATTCTGACCATGTTAAGGGGCTTGGAGTTGTGTCAAGAAAATATGATATTCCAATTTATCTTCATGAAATGACTTATAGCGTTATTAGAGAAAAGATTGGTAAAATTGATAAAAAGAATTTAAATTTTATAAAGGAAGATAAAACTATAATTGAAAACTGTGTAATTAATAATTTTGAAGTGATGCACGATGCGAAAAAATGTCTAGGATATACGTTTGAATATGAAGGGAAAAAGTTATCTTATGCAAGTGATGTTGGATGCGTGAACAACATTATTAAAGAAAATTTGAAAAATAGTGATGTAATCGTTTTGGAAAGTAATTATGACTATAATATGTTAATGACAGGGCCTTACCATTGGGAATTAAAAAATCGTGTAAAAGGAAGAAATGGCCATTTATCAAATTCAGAAGCATCAAAATTAATTGCTCAAGTGCTTAATGAAAAATTAAAAAAAATTTATTTGATGCATATAAGCAAAGATAATAATACGCCTGAATTGGCATATAATTCGCTATATGAAATTTTGGAGCGTGAAAATAAAAGTTATTTAGAAATTGAAGTCATTAATGAAGAAGGAACAGGAATTTATAAAATATAAAAAAAAATAAAGGAAAAGTTATGTGGAATGACTTAAAATTGGAAATCGACATTTGTACTAAATGTATTTTGGAAAAAACTCGAATTAATCCAATTGTCGGGGAAGGGAATGAAAAGGCAAAGGTACTGTTTGTATTGGATAGTGTAAGTGAAGAAGAAGATATAAAGCAGCAGCTTCTTGTTGATAAAAATGGAAAATATTTTAAAAAATTTTTGGAATATTCAAAGTTGGACTTAAAAAAATGCTATTTTACGACACTTACAAAATGCAGTTCTCATGGTAATTTAGTGGAGCAAGAGAGCATTTTGAAATGTAATGAGTTTTTGATAGCACAAATTGCCTTGATAAATCCTGAATATATTGTGACGGTTGGAGAAAGGGCGACTAAATCACTTTTAGAAAATGAAGGAAAAGAAGATATAAAGGATTTGGTTGGAAAAGTGTTTGATTTTTATGGAGAAATTAAAATTGTACCAATTTATGATATTTCCTATTTGTTTAAAGCAACAGACAAGGAAAAATGGAAATTGATAAAAATTTTGGAAAAATTATAATAAAAAAAATAAGAAAGGAAAAAATATAATGATAGGAATAGGTATTGTAGGATTACCAAATGTAGGAAAATCAACATTATTTAATGCGATAACAAAGACACAAAATGCAGAGGCGGCTAATTATCCGTTTGCAACAATTGAACCTAATATAGGGCTTGTAAGTGTACCCGATCCACGTTTGAAAGATTTGGAAAAAGTAGTCAATCCAGAAAAAACAGTTGGAGCAACAGTAGAATTTGTCGACATTGCAGGACTGGTAAAAGGTGCATCAAAAGGAGAAGGGCTTGGGAATCAGTTTTTGTCAAATATTAGAAATACGGCTGCAATCTGTCAAGTTGTAAGATGCTTTGATGATGATAATATTATTCACGTAGAAGGAAGCGTTGATCCTGTAAGAGATATTGAAACAATTAATGCTGAACTAATCTTTGCTGATTTAGAAACAGTTGAAAGAGCACTTCAAAAAAATCATAAACTGGTTCGTGGAGGAAATGCTGAAGGAAAGGAATTGGTTGCGGTTCTTGAAAAATGTAAAGCTCATTTAGAAGAGTTTAAATTATTAAAGACTTTAGAATTTACTCAAAGAGAAGAAGAACTAATAAAAGTTTATCAATTTTTAACAATAAAGCCAATGATGTTTGCAGCAAATATTTCTGAAGATGACTTGACAAGCGGAACTGAAAACGACTATGTAAAAAAAGTTAGGGAATTTGCAAAACAGTATGACAGCGAAGTCGTGACTTTTTCGGCAAAAGTGGAGGCTGAATTAATCGAAATTGAAGATGAAGAAGAAAGACAAATGTTTATTGATGAACTTGGAATTAAAGAGCCTAGTTTAAATAGATTAATTCGTGCTGGATTTAAATTATTGGGATTAATTACATATTTTACGGCTGGAGTGAAGGAAGTCAGAGCTTGGACGATTAAACAAGGGACAAATGCACAAAAATCAGCTAGTGAAATTCATACGGATATTGAAAAAGGATTTATTCGTGCCGAAGTTGTTTCATTTGATAAATTTATTGAATTAAATGGATGGAATGGAGCTAAAGAGAAAGGTGCGATGAGACTTGAAGGAAAAGAGTATATTGTGCAAGATGGGGATGTTATGTTCTTTAGGTTTAATGTTTAAGAAAAAAATGATTTTTCTTTTTCTTCTTTTATTTAGTTCAATAGTTATATTTGGTAATACAGATAACCAGACTTTAGAAGTTTGTAAATATTTTAAAGGTGGAGACAGTAAGAAAAAATTTGATCCATATACTGGAAAAACAAATATTCCTTTTAAAAATGGTACTTACAAATGTGAAAACACGAATGTTTCGTTTAGAGTATTTATATTGAGATATCTTTATGTTGATGATTTGGATATTTCTGGAACATTAACTTTTGAAATAAAAAATGGAAGAATGGTAAAATTTGAAGCAAGAGATTCAAAAACTGGTAAATTAGAATTTTCTGCACAATATAATCAAAGTGGACCTGTTGGGGAAATGTATGTTGATAAATCTTTTGGATTTGGTAATAAAAATTCTTTAAAATTAAATTATAAAAATGGTAAACCAGTTGGAGAAATGGAAGAGTATTATGATAATGGGAAACTTTATAGAAAATCTACTTTGAGAAAGAAAAATAATTTTCATCCATTTAGTAATCCAGATGATTTTAAAGATTATGTGGAATATTATGAAATATATGATATAGATACAGGAGAAATTGTAAAAAAAGAAAGTTTAGCTAATAAAACAGGAATTATCTGGAGATACAATTCTAAGACTGGAAAATTGGAAATGGAAAGTCATTTGGAAAATGGGAAAATATTTTTGGAAAAAGAGTATGGAGAAGATGGAAAAATAATTCAGGAATATAATTATTAAGATAAAATATTTAAAATAATCGTTGTGATAAAAAGCAGCGGTTTTTTATTTAGTATTAGTTTCTTCTATTTTGTTCTTTTTTGTAAAAAAATAGGGTGTCTCACATTTATGAGACAGGCCCTTGTTAAAAAAAGTAACTTCAATTACAAATTTTACATATTAAAATACTTACAAAATGGCTGAGAAAATACAATCGCACTTACTGTCGCTTCCGGGTACATCATAAATTCTTCTGTCAATGTAATTCCGTATCTTTCTGGTTTCAATAAATTAAACAATTTTCTTTGGTCACTTAAATCTGGGCAGGCTGGATAACCAAAAGAATAACGATTTCCTTGATATTGAGCATTTAAAATCTCATTTAGAGAGATATTTTTATCAATGATTCCAACATCTTGACGCATCATTTTGTGAATATACTCAGATGTTGCTTCGGCAAGTTCAAGTCCTACAGAATTTACAATATGTCCACGGTAAAATTCGCCTTTTTCTTTTAATTCATTGGAAACAAGTCTTGATTTTTCTCCTGCAGTTGCGACAAAAAATCCGATGTAGTCGATTCCATCTGGATTTACATAATCATTTAATGATAAATATTGTCCATATTTTTGTCTTGGGAAATCAAAAGTTTCCAAAACTGTTGAAAGATCGTCTGATAAAACTTCTATTTTAAAGTCATCTTTTCTTTTTCCAGATTTTCTTCGTACAGGAAAAAATTTGTAAATAGCTTTTATATCAAAATATTCATCTCCATTTTCTATAATATCTTGAATTTCATTATATAATTTAATTGTTCGTGGATCTTGTTTTTCAATTAAGTTATTTACAATCCATTTCATTCCAAGATGTTTTCCAATAAGCATTTGTAAATTTACAAATGGAAATACATCCTTTGCTTTTATATTCGTTAAAATTTGTTTATTCAAAGTTTGAGGCTTATAAATTTTTTCAAAGGTATATTTTGGCAGTTCAACTTTTGAAAAGTCAAATGTACCGTCAGCATCTTTAATATCACTTACTGTTGGCTTAACTTTTAACTGTTCAAGTTTTTTTGTATCTTTAATTGTTACTAATTCTCTACGTTTTTGCAAATATTCCTTAAATTCTTCAAATTTTTTCTCATCAATCATTTTATTTAGATCAGCAAGGGCAGTCATTGCATCTCTTGAATAAATTACAATATTATTTTTATAGGCAGGCTCAATTTTGTTTACAGTAAATTTTTCTGTAAGAGCAGCACCTCCTACAAATATTGGAATATCAATTCCAGCTTCACGTAAAACGTCCATAGTATTTACCATTTCTGTGGCAGATTTCACAAGAAGCCCAGAAAGTCCAAGAAAATCAGCTTTATGTTCAATGATTGCTTCACGGATTTTTTCTGCAGAAGCATTGATTCCAAGGTCAATTACTTCATAACCGTTATTTCCAATAATTATTCCAACCAGATTTTTTCCAATGTCGTGGACATCCCCTTTTACAGTTGCCATGACTACTTTTCCTTTTACAGATGACTCATCTTTTTTCATAAATTGTTCCAAATGTGAAACAGAAGCCTTCATAACTTCGGCACTTTGTAGCACTTCAGCAACAATTAAGTCATTTTTGTTAAACAGTCTTCCCACTTCATCCATTCCAGTCATCAAAGGTCCATTTATAATTTCAATTGGTGAATATTTTTTTAATAATTCGTCTAATAAAGTTGTCAAATCCTTTTTACTTCCTTCTACAACTAAATTTGCAACTTTTTCTTCGGTAGTTAAATTACTTGTATCAGCAACTTTTTTGACAGCCTTTTTTTCACGATAGAAATTTGCAAATTTTGATACATTTTCGTCATTTGTATGAAATAAAATATTTTCCGACAATTTCTTTTCTTCATCTGAAATTTCATTCATTGGAATAACTTTTTCTGTGTTTATAATAGCGTAATCCAGTCCAGCTTCGTATGCTTTTTGCATGTAATAAGTATTTAGAACTTCCCTTCCCGCAATTGGTAGTCCAAATGAAACGTTGCTCACTCCAAGAATTGTTTTTACATTCGGCATTTCTGCTTTAATTTGTCTAATTGCTTCAATTGTCGCAGTGGCAGAGCCAATATATTTTTGATCTCCTGTGGCAACTGGGAAAACTAATGTATCAAAAATTATATCTCTTTCGTCAATTCCATATTTTTTGGTAAGAAGTTCATAACTTCTTCTAGCAACTTTTAATTTTTTTTCAACAGAAACAGCCATTCCTTCTTCATCAATCAGTCCCACAACGACAGAAGCCCCAAAATCTTTGATAACTTTTGCCATATCAGTAAATTTCTTTTCTCCGTCTTCAAGATTGATCGAATTTATAATACCTTTCCCTTGCAAATAAGTAAGTCCTTCTTTAACAACATTTATATCAGTCGAATCAATCATAAGTGGCACTTTAGCAAACTTTGATACTTTGTCCAAAAATGATTTCATATCAGCAATTTCATCTCTGTCAGGATTCGCAAGGCAAATATCAATTACATCTGCTCGTCCTTTGATTTGAAGTCTAGCAACTTCTGTTGCCTCATCAAATTTTTCACTGGCAATTAAGTTTTTAAAAATACGTGAACCGATTACATTTGTACGTTCTCCTACATAAATTGGACGATTTTTTGGTGTTTCCAGAGCTATTAGTCCTGAAACATCGTTAAAATCTTTGCTTTTGTCAATAACTCTTGGCTCGTAATTTACGCTTTTTTCTTTGATTTTCTTGATATATTCAGGTGTAGTACCACAGCATCCTCCAACAATATTTAAATAGTGATTTTTGAAAAATGGTTCAATTTTTGCTGATAAAGTATCTGGGGTTTCTTCATATTCTCCATCTTCGTTAGGTAGGCCAGCATTTGGATAAACTGAAATATATGTATTTGAAATATTATTTAATGTTTTTAAAAATTGAGTCATAAATTCAGGCCCTGTTGCACAATTTAGTCCCACAGAAAATGGATTCATGTGATTTACGGCATAATAAAAGGCATCTGCAGTTTGTCCTGCAAGTGTAGTTCCTGTACTTTCAATTGTAAATGATAGCATTAACGGTACAGTATAATTTTCTTCCATAGCCTTTTTAAGTCCCAAATAAGCAGCTTTTAAATTTCTAGTATCTTGAATTGTCTCAAATAAAATTAAATCAACTCCACCAGCAAGAAGCCCTGAAACAGCAGTATAATAATTATTGATAAGTTCCTCAAAAGTAACTCCGCCAGTAACACTAATTGACTTATTAGAAGGTCCTAATGCTCCTGCAACATAAAGATTTCGTGTAACTTCAGGATGCTCACTTTTATATTCTGCAATAGCTTCATTTACAAGTTCAGCAGCTCTTTTATTCATCTCAAAAACCTTATCTTCCAAGCCATAATCTTTTAATACAATATCTAAAGCTCCAAAGCTGTTAGTTTCGATAATGTCACTTCCTGCTTCTAAATACCTTTTATGAATATTTTTAATAATATTAGGTCTTTGCAGCACAAGATAGTCGTTACATCCCTCGTATTTTTCTCCTCCAAAGTCATCAGCAGTCAAATTTTCTTGCTGTATCATTGTCCCCATTGCTCCATCTAGCAGTAATATTTTATTTTTTAAATCATTTTGTAATAAGTTGTATGAATTTTTATATTGTACTTTCATCATTTGTTCAACTCCCATAAGTAAATTTATATTACTTTATTCTATCATAAAAAAATCTATGTGTATATAGAAATATTAATTTTATTTTTTCTCAAATAAATTTATTATATAAACTTAGGATTTGAGCAAAATAATCGTAGCTTTTGAGTTTATTTTTGAATTAGTTTTACTATAGTAATGAATAATTGTTTTTCTATATATAAAATATATAATTAATGAAACCCTTTATTTATCAACTTAGAAAACTCTTTAATCAAAAATTAAATATAATCTTATTGAAAAATTTTCAAAAATAAGATACACTAGATATACGATAAAAAAATCAAATAAAACACAATATATTGTGTTTTTGTATATTAAAACAAAAAATATATATAAATTGGAGGAAAAATTAAGATGAAAAAATTAGTGAAATTTGAAAAAAATGACTGTAATCCATGTGCAATGGTATCAGATTTATTAGATAAAAAAGGTGTAGAATATGAAAGAATAAATCCTTTTGATAATCCAGAATTAGCTGTAAAATACAGAGTGAGAAGTGTTCCAACAGTAATTTTATTTGAAGAAGATGAAGAAATTAAAAGAACAACTGGATTTAAACCAGAAGAAATCAATGAAATTATTTCAATGCTATAATTTAAAAAAAAGTAATATTAAGATAATAAAAATACAATTTAAATCAATTGATAATACTACTCAAAACAATTTTTATTAAAATATTCAGTTTTGAGTATATTTTTACAAAAAAATTTAAAAAATTTGGCATAAATAAAAAAGCAGGTGAGCTTAATGTATATATATTATGATTCAAAGACAGGAAATGTCCAAAGATTTATAAAAAAAATGGAAAAACAGCGTTCAGATTGGCATTTTATAAAAATAGATCCAAATTTGAAAATTGAAAACGAAGGACATTTTTTGACATTTACGACAAAAATTGGAGAAGTTCCAGAAACAACAGACAAGTTTTTAGAAAATGGAAATAATAGCAAATTGATAAAATCGGTGAGTTCTAGCGGAAATAGAAACTGGGGACAATTTTTTGCACTAGCAGCTGATAAGATTCAGGAAAAATATGGCATTCCAGTTTTAATGAAATTTGAGTTGTCAGGGACAAATACAGAAGTGGAAAATTATATTGAATATTTGGAAAATAACTAATTTTATTACAAATTATTTTAATGAAAATCTAAGTTTATATAATCTTTAGTAGTTTAATTTTAAATGAGTTTAAGTGTATTAACAATAATTTGTTTTAAAATTGAAAGAAAAAGTATTAATTTTATGTAAGCATATAAATTTAGTTGAATTATAAAATAAAAAATGGGAGAAGAGTAATGGTAGATAAAAGAGCTAAAAAATGGATATACTTAAATAATGAAATAATGGTTAAAAAAGGTGAAGATTTTCAGCTTGAAAAGGATAAAGAAGCTGTTTATTCATATTTTGTGGATTATGTAAATAAAAATACTGTATTTTTTCATAATTTAGAAGAAAAAATGAGATATTTAATAAAAAATGACTATTATATCGATTTTTATCAAATGTATAGTCACGATGAAATTAAAGAGCTTTTTAAAATGGTTTATGATAAGAAATTTAGATTCGCTTCATTTATGAGTGCTTCCAAATTTTATCAAAGCTATGCGTTAATGGATGATACTGGAGAAAAATTTTTAGAGAGATATGAGGATAGAATTTCGGCAGTTTCATTGTATTTGGCACAGGGGAACTTTGAGAAGGCAAAAGAATATGCTTTGATGTTAATAAATCAAGAGTATCAACCAGCTACTCCTACTTTTTTAAATTCTGGGAAAAAGAGATCTGGAGAACTTGTTTCTTGCTTTCTAGATGAAATGGGAGATAATTTGAGTGGAATCGGGTATATTTTTGATTCTTCAATGAAACTTTCTTCGATTGGAGGAGGAGTTTCGATTAACCTTTCCAAAATTAGAGCAAGAGGTGAATCTATTAAAGGAGTGGAAGGTAGAGCTTCTGGGGTTTTACCAATTATGAAAATATTAGAGGATATTTTTTCATATGCAAATCAGTTGGGGCAAAGAGCTGGAGCTGGGGCAGTTTACTTGAATGTATTTCACTCAGATATTAATGAATTTTTAGACAGTAAAAAAATAAATGTAGACGAAAAAATTAGAATAAAATCACTATCAATTGGAGTTATAATTCCAGATAAATTTATGCAGTTAGCAATGGAAGATGAAGTTTGCTATACATTCAATCCACACACAGTATTTCTAGAATATGGACAATACTTGGATGAAATGGATATGAATGAAATGTACGAAAAATTAGTTGACAATCCAAATGTTAAAAAGAAAAAAATAAACGCAAGAGAACTTCTTGTAAAAATTTCTCAAACACAAAAAGAAAGCGGATATCCTTATTTATTCTTTAAAGATAATGTGAATAAGGAACATGCATTAAAAGGAATTGGAACGGTTAAATTCTCAAATTTGTGTACTGAAATAATGCAGTTGTCAGAAGTTTCAGATATTAATGCTTATTATGAAGAAGATACGATAAGAAGAGGAATATCATGTAACTTAGGTTCATTAAATATTGCAACTGTTATGGAAAATAAAAGAATAAAAGAAGCTACGAAAGCTGCAATTGATTCACTTACAATGGTTTCAGATTTAACAAACATTGATGTTGTTCCGACAATAAAAAAAGCAAATGAGGAATTACATTCTGTAGGACTTGGAGCAATGAATTTACATGGATTTTTAGCTAAAAACTTCATTATGTATGAAAGCAAAGAAGCACTTGATTTCTGTAATGTATTCTTTATGATGGTTAATTTCTATTCATTGGAAAGATCAATGGAAATCGCAAAAGAAAGAGGCGAAACATTCAAAGATTTTGAAAAATCCGAATACGCCAACGGAAACTACTTCAATAAATATGTAACAAAAGAATACATGCCTCAAACAGAAAAAGTAAAATCACTATTTGAAGGAATCTACATCCCAACAAAAGAAGACTGGGCAAACTTAAAAGAGCAAGTAATGAAACATGGAATCTACAACGCCTACCGAATGGCAATAGCTCCAAATCAATCAACATCATACATTATGAACTCGACAGCCTCAGTAATGCCAGTAGTTGACACAATAGAAGTTAGAGAATATGGAGATAGTACGACTTTCTACCCAATGCCATACTTAACAAATGACAACTTCTTCTTCTATAAATCAGCCTACGATATGGATCAAAAAAATATCTTGAAACTGATTTCTGTAATTCAAAGACACGTAGACCAAGGAATCTCGACTATTTTGTATACAAAAAGTACAGATAGCACTAGAGATTTGGCTAGACTTTATATTTATGCTCATAGATTAGGGTTGAAGTCGCTTTATTATACTAGAACTAGGAAGGCGACTATTGAGGAGTGTGTTTCATGTTCGGTATAGAAAAGTGCTGATTTAAAAAAGGAGGATATTCAAATGATAAAAATGGATAATTTAGAAAATTTATATAATTCAATGAAAACAGAAAATCAAGCAAGAGTTGCATTTCCTTTTGAATATAATGAAAGAGGTTTTAGCTGTCTTTTTTTAGTGGATATTTTGCCATACAGATTACATGTTTCAAGTTTAGGTAATAGACCTTTTATAATTGAATTTGAACTAAATGAACAATTTGAAATTAAAGAAAATATGAATAAAGAGGATTATAAAAATTTAGTTAGATATTTAAATTTAAGATATAATCCTGAAAATAGATTTAAACCTAAATTTTTTTTAGAAAGATTAAACTTAGGAATTCCTATACATACAAGAAATCCAAATTATAGTGAAGTTTTAAGAAATTCTAGAAATATTGAAGAAAATGAAAAAATATATTTTTGCGGTTGGCTAGATAATAAAAAAAGAAATTATAATGTTTCACCAAAAAATTTATATAAGACTAAAATTGCTTTTGGAGATAAGTATTTTGAAATTTGTAGAAAAAATAATATAAGTTCTAGATGGACTAATGTAAAAAATGAAGAAAGAATAAATGAAATAAATAATATTTTAGATTAGATAGTGAACATGGAGAATTTAGAAATGAATATAAACAATTTAAATGTAACTGAATTTATAATTTCAACAACTATCAGGATAGAAACAGAAACATTGGAAGGTATTTGCACAGGTACAGGATTCTTTTTTGATTTTTGTATAGAAGGCAATAGATATATTCCTGCAATAGTTACAAATAAACATGTTATACAAGGAGCAATAAATGGAAAATTAAAATTTTCTTTATGTGATAATAACGGAAATAAACTGAATAATGAATTTTATGATATAATAATAGAGAATTTTGAAAATCAATGGATTAAGCATCCTAGTTCAGAAATAGATTTATGCATTTTGCCAATCGCACATATATGTAATACGGCTAAGGCAGAGAATAAAAGGTTATTTTATACAACTTTAAGCATAGAATATATACCTACAGAAAGAGAAATAGAAGAAACCTTTTTTAAAATAGAAGAAATAACAACTATAGGCTATCCTGATGGAATATGGGATGAAAAAAACAATATTCCTATTGTTAGAAAAGGGATTACAGCAACGCCTTTACAATTAGATTTTAATGGGAAACCAGAATTTTTGATAGATACTTCAATATATGGTGGTTCAAGTGGTTCACCAGTATACATTTTAAATAATGGAGTGTTCCAACCTGCTAATAATGATAGAGCAGTTATGGGGATTAGACTAAAATTACTAGGAATTGTGTATGCGACATATCTACATACAGTTGAAGGAGATATAAAAATTATAAATACTCCAGTATCAAAAATTCCTATAACACAAACCCAAATTCCTAATAATTTAGGGATAGTTATTCATTCTAGAATGTTACTCGATTTCGAAAAAGAATTAAAAAAAATTCAATTGTAAATTATAAAAAATTACGGAGACTTGCTTTTAAGTAATCAAAAAACTTTTTACATTTGACAAATATCAAAATATAGAGTACACTAATTTTAGTGATCGTACTACAAGAATAACCCACTTAATTGTGCGTTGTTGTAGACTGTAGAAAAAGCTCTTTCAATTTTGATAGGGCTTTTTTGCATTTTTGATATAAAAGGGTGAAAGGGAATGGACAAGCCATTTAATCATTTGAAAGCATTGTATGATTTTGATAAAAGTTTGAGAATGTTGTTTT
>NZ_DBHIXN010000005.1:0-1867 GCF_057270615.1 Leptotrichia sp. | reverse complement strand
TTTAATCATTTGAAAGCATTGTATGATTTTGATAAAAGTTTGAGAATGTTGTTTTTTGATGTTTTGACACAATTGGAAAGAGCTTTTAAAACGGCAATTGCATATTATTATTCGGAATGCTATACAAATAAAGAAAGTTATTTGGAACTTAATAATTATTATGTTGGAGTTAGAAATGAAAATGTACATCTTATTTCATATTTAGTAAAAAAACTAAATTTTTTAAGAAATAATAAAAGCAATAGTATAATAAAGCATTATAGTACAACAAAAGACAACATACCATTTTGGATAGTAATTAATTTTTTTACATTTGGAGAGATGAGCAGATTTTATTTGATTTTGGAACATAGAATACAAAATAAAATAATAAGCCATTTTAGAAATTTATATAAAAAAGAATACTATGTTCTACCTAATTTAAACAATAATTTCATAAAAACTTTTTTACGTGCAAGTTCGTTATTTAGAAACATAGCGGCACATAACGAAAGAATGTATGATTTTTCATCAAAAAATATTATAAATATAAATAATATTATGGGAATAACAAATAATAAGAAACAAAAATTATTTACGATATACGAGGGGCTTAAATTGTTTTTATCAAAAGAAGAATATGAAAGTCTAACGAAAAAGTTACGAGAATTATTAAGTTTACTTGAACTTAAACTAAAAGATATTATAGATATAAATGATATTTTATATAAAATGGATTTTCCAAAAAATTGGCATAAATAAACATTACTATAAACTAATTGATTGACAAAAGATATACTTTGTATGTATAATAAATATAAAAGGAAGTGATATTTTATGGCAACAGTTAATACAAGTATAAAGATAGATGAGGAAACTAAAAAAGAAGCACAAAAATTATTTAAAGATTTAGGATTAAGCCTTAGTACAGCAATTAATATATTTTTGAAACAGGCTATAAGAGAAAAAGGCATACCATTTTATATAAATTCTTTACCTGAAAATTCAGAATTGGCTCAAGCATTTGAAGAAGCCAAACAAATTAAGAAAAATCCTTCAAATTATAAATCGTACAGTAGTCCAGAAGATATGTTTAAAGATGTCTTGGGAGAAGATTATGAGGGATAAAAAAGAAGAGTATAAATATTCTATTATTCTTACTGGAAAATTTAAAAAACATTTAAAAAATCTAAAAAAACAGAAAAAAGATTTAAAATTATTGGAAAGTATCATCTCAATATTGGCAAAAGGAGAAAAACTTCCTCCTAAAAATAAGGACCATAAATTAATCAATAATTATGATGGAGCAAGAGAATGTCATATAACTCCAGATTGGTTATTAATCTATGAGATAGTCGAAGATAAATTAATATTGATTTTATTAGCATCAGGTAGCCATAGTGAACTATTCTAAATTTTATATAAAATGTGGAGTTGATTGAGATAACATAAATTGATAAAACAAACTTATCAAGAAAGGAAAAATAAAAAATGGAGAAAAAAATATACGAAGCAGTAAACTGGAATACCCCTGAAAATGATTATGTGGAAACTTTTTGGGAGCAAAATATAAGACAATTTTGGATTGATACGGAGTATGTTCCTTCGAGGGATATTGATAGCTGGAATGCGTTGAAACCTGAAATGAAATTGGCTTATTTACATGCACTTGGAGGGCTTACAATGCTTGATACGTTGCAAAGTCATACTGGGATGCCTAAAATTATTGACCATATTGATTCGTTGCAAAATAGATCGGTGCTTTCTTATATGTGTATGATGGAGTCGATTCATGCGAAATCTTATTCGACAATATTTACAACTGTGGCATCGACTAGAGAGATAAATGAAACTTTCAAATGGGTTCAAGAAAATCCTCATTTACAAT
>NZ_DBHIXN010000004.1:0-82537 GCF_057270615.1 Leptotrichia sp. | reverse complement strand
ATATTCTCACTTAGGTATTATGTTGTGGTTATACTAGCTTTAAGAGTTCCCAGCAGTTCAGTTTCTTTGTTGCACGGTTTTGCTCCGTGTCTACATACAAGTTTCCCTATATGCTTACTAAAATTTTCGTACAATTCATCTCATTCCTTGCGTCGCGAGTGTTCTTGTACTATTTAATAAAATTCATAAGTGTCAGTAAAATCCCATTTACCAGTCAACTTATAAGAATAATCGTGTGCATAAACTTGATTTTTCCCTCCAAAAAACTCATCTTTAGGCATTTTACCAAAATCATAATCACTTGTTATATGATTATAGTGTTTATTCAAAAACTCATCATATTTATTATAATTTTTAAAATACTTGGTTTCAATTTTATTGCTTTGAGTAAAATAAAAAAGTTTTGGAATATCAATCACTTTTGTCTTATTTACTTCAATATCTTCCCTATCTTCATTTACAAGCGTATATTTAGCACTCGGGCATGCTTCAATTTTTCCACCAGCAAGTACAACTTTATTTGCATTCCCACAAAGTTCAAGTGTCGCTCCTTCATAGACAACTATCGTACTGTCAGGTATATTTCCAGTAAGTTTTAGAGTCCCTTCCAAAACTTGAGTTTCTCCGCCATAAAGCAAATCCCCAGTTATAGTTAATTTATGCTTCCCAGCTTTTCTAAGTCCTGGCACATATTTACTAGTTTCCTTGTAAAAATTTTCTTCACTTGACAAATAATTTTGTATTGTCACTTTTCCTGTTATACTGTTATCATCTTTATCCAAAGCCATAATATAAGTTGATGTTCCGCTTGGCTTATCACTTAATCCACTGTCTATATCATTAGTCCAGACCCAGTCAGTTTCAGGTTCTGCCCAAAAATAAATGTCATTGCTTTCTTTATTAAAAATTTTGTCATACATCCCAGTATAAAATTTATTTTCTTCAATCAGCCCTGCATTCAAATTTGTTGGACCATTAAGAGCTTTTCTAATATCCACAATTCCCCACCCCATCTGATTATCAAGCCTATCTTTTTCACGATAAGCTGTCGTCAAAAGAATTTCTTTAACCTGATGATAAGTAAGCCCCTTAAATTTATTCAAAATAATTGCCGCATATCCAGCCGTTCTAGGTGTTGCAAAACTTGCTCCAAATCTATTTGAATCATCTGTTTTACTATATATATTTCCAACTGCTACTACTGTATTACCTCGTGCATACAACGCATCTGCTCCAACTTCATTATTTTTTTGTGACATTGTACATTTATTTGAAAAATCCGATATTTTTTTACCTCTATAACTTTCATTTAGCAAAACAGAATTAGTTACATCTTTTTTCCCATAAGTAAAGCAATTTGCAGCATCAACCATTATTCGCTGACTTCTAAATAATTTTGCTATTTCATCACTATACAAGGGAAATTTTGCAGTTGCATCATTAAGTAGCACTTCGGCATCAGAATTATTTTTCTTTTTTTCAGCATTTGGAAAAGCTATTATTAATAAATTTCTATCATCTGTATTCGTTGTCACAAGTCTTGGCATATAATTATTTAAAAGTGTTTCATTTATTACATTTCCAAAATACCATGCATTATCTGTCAACAAATACTGTGAATAATATGGTGTACTTGTACTATATGAAAATATTCCTTCTAACATATTCCATTCATTTTCAGCACCGTAGTTTATCACTTGACTTGCATCAAGCCCTGTAGTTTCAAGAAAAGTTTTTGTTGCAAGTGTCGTATGATCCTCGCCTTCCTGATCTTTCAACGGATGTTTCCCTATTTTTTTCCAATTTTCAGGAAGATATGTTCTTGGCATTACACCCCCAACTTCTTCCTCCCAATTATCATACCCTGTCGTATTATCAGTTATAGCATAATAAGTTTTACCTTTTTTATACTCATTTTTTTGATATTTTACTAAACTTTCTTTTACATCGTAATCAGACACCTCTGTTTTTTTATCAGTATAAACTAACTTTGCCCCAAATATATTTATATTTAAAATTATACTTGCAAGAATTATTAAAAATCTTATTCTCTTCACTTATCACTCCTTTTTATTTTATCCCATAAATTTTCTTTGCATTTTCCGTAGTTACTCTTATAACTTCTTCCACTGAAATTTCCTTAATTCTAGCAATTTCTTCCGCCACATATTTTGTATAAATCGGCTCATTTCTTTTCCCTCTAAAAGGAACTGGTGTCAAATATGGACAATCTGTTTCTAGGACAATCTTTTCCAAAGGAAGTTCTCTCACAAGTTCTTTCGTCTTTTTATTATTCTTGAATGTCAAAGTCCCGCCAACTCCAATATAATATCTATCTAAAAGCGGTTTTGCCGCCTCAAGTGATCCCGGATAACAATGCAAAATCCCGCCAACATTAGGATATTCTTTCAAAACATTAATCGTATCCTGCAATGCTTCCCTCGTATGAATCACAACAGGCTTTTTAACCCTTTCAGCAAGTTCCATCTGCTTTCTAAATCCAGCAATCTGAACATCCTTCGGATCTTCCATCCAGTGATAATCCAGTCCGATTTCCCCAATCGCAACAACCTTTTCCTCATTCAATGCCAATCTTTCGAGTTCTTTTTCTACTTCATCATTATATTTTTTTATATCCACAGGATGAACTCCAATCACTGCATAAATAAACGGATATTTATTCGCAAGAGCCACACTCGTAAGCGAAGTTTCCAAATCACATCCAATAACAACAGCACTTTCCAGTTGCTCCTCAATCCGTTCCACAACTTCATCAAAATCTTCTGCAAATTGCTCGTCGTAAATGTGTGTATGTGTGTCTATTATTTTTGCCATTTCAATCCTTCCTTTGTTACAAAAAATTTTTAATTTTTATATTAAAAAATTCTAATCTTATTAATTTTATAAAATTTTCTATTTTAAATTATTCATTATAATATTCCATTTTCCATTAATTTTTGTCGCTTCAACAGTTCCTTCTTTTTCATCAAATTCTTTTATATCCTTAATTTTATCTGAAACCGTTTTTGATATTATATCTATCAAGGTTGGCATCCATTTCTTTTGAAAATCTTCTCCTGAAACATTTGACAAATATTTTATTGATTTTCCAGTTTTTTGCTCAAATGTTTTATTTATTTTTTCTTGGTCTTCAGCTCCCAAAAGAGAGTTAAAATTTAATTTTGGTGCTTTTAAAACAAATTTTAAATCTGCACTTGAACTAGAATTGTAATTTATCTCCTTAATATGATATTCCATATTTCTCATATATTCTTTCAAAATTTCACCAAAAAATCTTGCTCCTAATTCATCTTTTTGTTCTGCAATCTGATTGTCAACTTCTTTTATGCTTTCAGAAGTATCTCGTTTTGTATTTTCCAAAAAAACTTTTTCAATTTCCAAATTGTTCTTTTCAATTTCTGACTGCTGAATTTTCACATTAGGCTTAACTTCAACCTTGTAATTTGCTGAAAATCCAAGACTTGTTGTTAGTAAAAATAACATTAACATCTTCTTCATTTACTCATACCTCATCCTCATTTATTCAAATTATTTTAAAAAATTTTCAAACATAGAATCAAAAATATCAAAACCATCACTTTCTAATGTTTCTTCATCTTTATATTCCCATCCTTTTTTCTTTCTTTCCAAAATCATCTTATTTTTATCAGTCCTATACTCAAACTGATTATTATCCAATATCTTTATCATTTCATTTTGATATTCAGACAAAATTATTGCATTTGCTTTCAGTCTTTCTTCATTGGATAATTTTTGAATTTTTTCCTTATCCAATTTATATCCCAATTCTTTTGAAACTTTATCTTCCAGTTTTTTATTAAATTCTTCAGAGAACATAATTTCAAAAATATTTGGAGATTTTTCAGTATAAATTACTTCCACTTTATTTTTTGAAATAAAGTTAATCTTTTCAATTTCATAAATTGTTTTTTCATAGACTTTATTATTCATCAAAACATCAGGTACATTCACTTTAAAATTTTTTTCACCTGTTTCCAAATTAGTATTTTCCGAATATTCAATTCCCTTATTTTTACTTTCTATCCTATCTGAAATTTCTTTATTAAAAACTTCAACAACTTTTTCACTTTGATTTTTCATTTCCTCTTCTGATAATTTTAAACTCTTATTTTTTGTAATTTTAAAATTTTCTTTTTTTAATTCAAATGAAAAACTTAACGAAAAAATAACCAAAAATAAAATCAATATTTTTTTCATAAATCTCCTTTTTTATATTAAATTTTTTGAAAAAATCTAAAAAAACAAACTAATCTTCTATTTTTAAATTTCTCTATCTAGGATAAACCAAATTCGCTTCTGTCAAATTCTCCAAAGTTTCTTCCAAAAATCTTTTCGATTCAAAATTAGCCATTGCCAAGTTTTGATCTAAATAGTTTCCACATTCGATTGCAGTTGCTCCTGGGATTTCTCCTTTAAATTCTGCCATAAATTTGTAAAGTTCTTTCATTAAGTCAACGATGTCCTTTGATTCTAGTTTTCCTTTTAAAATTACATAAAATCCTGTTCTGCAACCCATTGGTCCAAAATATACAATTTCATCTTTCCAAGTTGGATGATTTCTTAAAAATGTTGCTCCTAAATGTTCCATTGTATGAAGTTCTGCAATATTTATAACTGGTTCTCTATTTGGCAGCTTCATTCTCACATCAAAAGTTGTGATGTAATTTCCGTTAATTTCGTCAATTCTTGACACATAAATTCCTCTGTTTAATTTTTTATGATCTACTGTAAAACTTGCTATTCTTTCCATGTTTTCCTCCATATTTTGATATTTTAGTTTATCTTTCCACTTTTAATGAAGATTCAATTAATAAATCTAATGTTTCTGAGTAGCTGTATCCTTTTGAAGCTGTACTTTTTGGCAATAAACTTGCAGCTGTCATTCCTGGTGATGTGTTTACTTCCATGAAATATGGTGTTTCTTCGTTTACTACCATAAAGTCAATTCTTGCGAATCCTTCACATTTTAATCCATAGTAGCTATCTTGTGCAAATTTGTTAATTTCAGCTTGTACTTTTTCTGGGAATTCAAACACGTATTCTTTTGCTCCACCTTTTGCATATTTTGATTCATAGTCAAAGTAATCTCCAGCAAGAGCTTCGATTCTTATTGTTGGGAAAACTTTTCCACCAATTACTGGCACACTTATTTCCACTCCATGTAACACTTCTTCAATTAAAGCCTCTTTATCCATTCCAAATACGAGTTCTAATCCTTTTTTCAATTCTTCTTCAGTTTCCACAAAACTTACTCCAATACTTGAACCACCATTATTTGGTTTTACTATAAGATGATCTCCTAGTTCTTTTTTTACTGTTTCAAAATCAACTGTTTCTCCTACACGAACACTTTTCCATTTTGCAATTCTAACTCCGTATTCAGACACAATTCTTTTTGAAAACTCCTTATCCATACAAACTGCACTTGACATTACTCCAGGCCCACTGTAAGCAATTCCTAAACTTTGTAAAATTGCTTGTATTCTTCCATCTTCTCCAAATACACCATGTAAAGCAATGTAAGCAAAATCTAGATTCAAGTCTTTTATTTTTTCATAAACTTCCTTTTCAGTATCAATTACAATATCAAAAACTTCATATTTATCTCTATTTAAATTTGCTACAATTTCACTTCCTGTTTTTAGCGACACTTCTCTTTCAGTCGAAACTCCCCCACGTATTACACCTACTCTTAATTTTGACATTTTTTTCATCTCCTTCTTTATTTTATAAATTAGATATGTTCGATAACCTAAGTTCTTTTATCTATACAAGGGGTCAAGACCCCTTGCTTCAGGATATTAATTTTATTAAATTCTGAGTTTACATAATTATCAAACAGGTCTATTAATTCCAAGTAAAATCCTTTTTCGTAAATTCATATTTTTTTCTGCAAAAATGACATTCGGTCTCGATTCTTCCTTCTTCTTCCAAAATTTTATTAATTTCATCTTTTCCAAGTGTAATTAATCCTTTGTAAAATTTATCTCTTGTGCAATTACACTTATATTCCAAATCTGATTCTTCCAAAATTTCAAAATCTTCCACATAAACTTTTTTATGAGCACCATCAACATCAGTTTCTTCTTCAAATGCTGAAATATCCTCATAAAGTAATTCCACAATTTGTTCAAGGCTCATTCCACCTTCTAAAAGTTCAGTAATTGTCCTAATTTGCTGCAATTTATTTTCCAATTTGTCAATAAATCCATCTTCCACTCCTGGCAACAACTGGATTAAATAACCGCCAGCCCTTTTCACTTCGCCATTTTCATCCAATTTCACCCCTAGTGCAACAACTGACTTTATTTGCTCAGACAAAAGAAAATAATGGGCAACTATATCAGCAATATCCTCTTTATTTATTTTGGTAACGCCAGAAAATGGATCACGCAGTCCCAAATCCTTTATAACTTGCATTGTCCCATTTCCAATAAATCTTATTTGCCCAGTTTCATCCTTTATAAAATTACCATTTTCATCCACAATCTGATGAAATTTTTCTTCAGGATTTGCAATATAACCTTTTACTTCTCCATTCATATTTCCAATTGCAAGAATATTTCCGTAAGGTCCATCTCCATTTATTCTAACTGACACCAAATCCTTTTTGTTTTTTAAATCTTTCCCCATCATAGCAGTTGCAGTCAATAATTTTCCAAAAACTGTAGTTGCTATTGGATCAAGTCCGTGTATTTTTTTTGCTTCCCTTACAACCTGTGTTGTATCACAGACAAAAAATCTTGCACACTTGCTTGTCCCTCTGATTATCTTTGATTTTTCCATATTTCCAACATCCTTCTTTTATTTTATAGTAAAACTAATTTAAAACCAAATTCAAAAATTATGCCTACTTTACTCAAATCCTAAATTTATATGATTTTTTATAGTTTAATTTTGCACAGGTTCGAGCACAATATCAAATTTTATCTCAAAATTTTGTCTATTTTATAAACAAATTTAAGTGCATTTTTAAAATCTCATTATTAGAATATCATATTCTATACAAAAAAACAAGATAATTCATTTTTACTTTTTTTGTTACATTTGACTTGATGATACACTATAAATTTTTGTATCAAACAAAAAAAGAAACTCTTAAATTAAAGCAGTTTCTTTTTTATAATTATTTATTTTTTTCAAAAGTTTTCATTTCTTCATCAATAAAATAATTTATCATATCCCTGTAAATCAATTCCACAACATCTGGACTGCAACCATAAATTTTAGCCTTTTCCCTGACCTTTTTTATTATTTTCTCTACTCTATCAGCTGCTTTTACATCTGTTTTTGACTTTTTAAAATATGCTGCCTGTCTTACATAATCTGAACGCTCTGCAATTAATTTTATAATTTTATCATCTATACTATCAATATTTTCTCTTACTTCTTCCAAACTATTGCATTTCATAATATTATCTCCAAAATTTTAAAATTTAAAACGCCCAATTTCCTTTTCTAAATACAGGAACTCTCGTTCCATCTTCCAAAATTCCGTCAATATCCATTTCAGAATCTCCAATCATAAAATCAACATGTGAAATTGATTGATTAATATGAGCTTTTATTAATTCTTCTTCTGTCATTTTTGTTCCATCTTTTACATTAGTTGGGTATGCGGCACCCAATGCTAAATGGTTTGAAGCATTTTCGTCAAATAATGTTTGATAGTAAAGAAGTCCTGAATTTGAAATAGGTGAATCATTTGGCACAAGAGCAACTTCTCCTATTCTTCTCGAACCTTCATCAGTATCAAGCAACTGTTTCAAAATGTCGTAACCTTCTTCTGCTTCAAAATCTACAACTTTTCCATCTTTAAAAGTCAATTTGAAATTGTCAATAATATTTCCTTGATACGAAAGTGGTTTTTTATTAGAAACATAACCATCTACACGATCTCTATCTCCAGCCGTAAACACTTCCTCTGTCGGCATATTAGGCAAGAAATCAGCCCCTTTCGCATTAACACTTCCAGCTGCCACCCAAATATGATTTTTAGGAAGTCCAACTGTCAAATCAGTTCCTTTTGAAGTATAGTGAAGTGCCACGAAATTTTTATTATTTAAAAACTCAGCTTTTTCAGTTAAATTTTTTCTATGTTCTTCCCAAGCCTTAACCGGATCATCTTTATCAACTCTCACAGTTTTCAATATCGCATCAAGCAATTTTTCCTGTGCAACATCAATATCTTTTTCATCCGGGAATACAAGTTTTGCCCAATCTGCTGAAGGATAACTTGCAATCGTCCATGAATTTACATCTGTCATAACACATGTTCTATAATGTTTATAAGCTTCTCCCGAATTTTTTGCCAATGCTCCTAATTTTTCTGGATCAATTCCTGCAAATAAATTTGGAGAACTGCTTAAAATGTGGATAAACACTACATTATTGTCAAGATAATCATTTCTCTCGTCAATCGCCCATTGAGGAATGTAAGAGTAATCTTCTTTCGACTGATATTCAGCATGAAGTCTTGACAATTTATCATCTGCCAATTTAACATGAACATCACTCGCTCCCTCTCTATAAGCCAATTCTGTAACTTTGTAAACCAATGGCAACGCATCAGTCGTACAATTTACCCAAACTTTTTGTCCTTTTTGAACATTTGCTCCAATTTTTACGATTACTTCTGCATACTTATTTAATTTTTCTTCAAAGTTGTTCATTTTTATTTGTTCCTTTCAAATTAAAATTTTTAATCTTTATAATTCGGTTGATAACCAAATTCTAATGAGACCGTTCCGTCTGTAAACTTGCTTTTATACTTTTTAGCAGGACTGTAATATTCTCTTTTCAATTTTGGTGTTGTGGCAACATTTAATCCAAATGAAAATCTGTTTTTTTGAACTCCAATTCCCAAAGCAGCATATCCATTTAACGGCATAGCTTTTATTCTTCCGTTTCCACCATTCTTATCAGTCCATTTTACACTTCCGCCTGCAAGTGATGCACCAAACGAAAATTTGGAATAGATCCCATTATCTGTTCCTGTTCCTATCATAAGATAAACTGGAATTGAAACTAAACTTCCTGAATTACTGTTTATATCTTTCCCTTTAACTTTCAAAGAATTGTATGTCAATCCCATTCCAAGCCCCATTACAACATCATCATCAACTCCACCTTTTCCTTCAAGCGAGATTTTAATTCCACTTCCTGTAACACCTTTGACAGGAGCATTTTTGTCATTATTGTTTTTTTGCTTACCATAAATAGGGCTTATAATAATTTCATTTCTTTCTCCATATGCCATTGCAACTGGTGTCAATAACATGAACGCTAAAAATAATTTTTTCATAAAAAATCCTCCTAAAAAATTTTTATTTATGTTTTATAATGATTATTAATCTTTAAATCCATTTGGATTTTTCTTTTGCCAATTCCAAGAATCACGACACATATCTTCAATTGTATATTTTGCTTCCCAATTTAATAATTTTTTAGCTTTTGAAGCATCTGCATAACAGACTGCAATATCTCCAGCTCTTCTTCCGTCAATTACATAAGGAATTTCTTTTCCAACAGCTTTTTCAAAATTACTTAAAATTTCAAGAACGCTGTAACCTTTTTCGCTTCCTAAATTTATCGCATCAAAACCAAGATTTTCATTATTAAATAAATAATTTAATGCTGCTGAATGTCCTGCCGCCAAATCATTTACATGAATGAAATCTCTTATGCAAGTTCCATCTGGAGTATCATAATCATTTCCAAAAATATGTAATTTTTCCAATTTTCCAACTGCAACTTGAGTTATGTAAGGTGAAAGATTGTTTGGAATTCCGTTTGGATCTTCTCCAATTCTTCCACTTTCATGAGCACCTAATGGATTGAAATATCTAAGAGCAATGATATTCCAAGTATTGTCAGATTTTGCCAAATCCATTAAAATATGTTCGATTATTACTTTTGTACGTCCATAAGGATTTGTAACTTCTCCCATTGGATCAGTTTCCACAAAAGGAACTTTTTCAGAAACACCGTAAACAGTAGCTGACGAACTAAATACGATATTTTTTACATTAAATTCCTTCATTACTTCAAGTAAAGTAATCATTCCAAATAAATTATTTTCATAATACATAAGCGGCTTTTCTACAGACTCTCCCACTGCCTTAAATCCTGCAAAATTAATAACAGCATCAATTTTATTTTCTCTAAAAATTTTTCTCAAACCTTCTTTATTTTTCACATCCAATTCATAATATTTTATTTTTTCTCCAGAAAGCTCTTCTAAAATTGTTATAACTTTTTTGCTAGAATTACTAAAGTCATCTACAATAATAGGATTAAAACCTTTTTTTATCAAGTCTAAAACTGTGTGAGAGCCAATATATCCCGCTCCACCAGGAACTAAAATAGTTTTCATTAAAACATCACTTCCTTCTAAAATTTTTTATTTTCAGAATTTTTTTATTTTTCTATTCAGGTAAATTTTAAAATTATCAAATTAATTATGTAAATTAATTTTTTCCATAATTTCATCAAAAGTTTGAAAACCTTTCAAAGTTTCCACAATTTGTCCATCTTTAAAAAGTAAAAGCAAAGGCAGTCCTCTTATTTTAAATTTCGCTCCAAATTCTGGATAATCATCAACATCAACTTTGACAATTTTACATTCTGAAGCATTAGCCACTTCCGCTAGAACTTTTTCCAACATTTGGCAAGGTCCGCACCAGATAGCAAAAAAATCAACAAGTGTAAGCCCATTTTGCAAAATTATTTCATTATCAAAATCTTCTCCAGCATAATTTATGATTTTACTCATAATTTCACTCCCTCTATAATTTATATTTTATTCTATATCTTTTGAAATATTCAAATTTTTTTGTTGAATTTTAAATTCAAACAGTTTTTGAATATGTCTATTATACTAATTCTAATCAATTTATGCAATTTCTAATTTATATTTTATCTTCCAAAATTTTTCTGAACTTTTTTCATATCTCTTTCAATATCTTTTCTTTTCAATGATTCTCTTTTATCATGCATTTTCTTTCCTTTTGCAAGTCCTATTTCCATTTTTACAAGCCTTTGTTTTGTATAAATTGAAATTGGAACAATGGTATAACCTTGCTCTTTAATCTTTTCACTCCACTTTTTTATTTCACGTCTATTCAAAAGCAATTTTCTCACACGAGATTCCTCTACATTGTTAATGTTCCCAAATTCATAAGGCGTAATATGCATATTCATCACAAAAATTTCATCTCGTATAATTCGTATAAAACTTTCTTTTATACTGACTTTTCCAGCTTTTACCGATTTTACTTCCGTCCCCACAAGCTCAATCCCCGCTTCCAGCTTATCTTCTATGAAATAATCGTGAAAAGCCTTTTTATTTCTAGCTAATACTGGCATTTTCCCTCCTTCCAATGTTTTCTTTTATTCTTCTTCCATTTCCTCAATCTTTACTTTTTCTTCCACATAAGGTATGACCTCAATTTCCATCTTAGCATAACTTGCACTTACAATGCTCACTTTCATTGTACTTCCCATAGTATAGGATTCATTATTTCTTTTATCTACAATTTTAAAGTTTTCCTCATCGTAAATGAAGTTATCACGTGCAGTTGTAACATTATAAACCACTTCTATGTGATTTTCCAGCTCCATAAATATTTTATTCTTATTCATTCCGCTAAGTCTGGCAATATAAACTTGTCCAATTTTATCTTGCATATACTCAATTAACTTGATTTTTACGCTATCTTCTTCCAGTTTGTCCGCTACTCTCTCAGTTCTTGAAATACTTGAAGCAATTGCTTCAAAATCAGCTCCGTATTTTGCTTTTTCCTTCTCGTTCATAAATCTTTCAATCGAACGTCCAAGCATTCTGTGAACAATTAAGTCAGAATATCGACGAATTGGCGATGTAAAATGCAGGTAATATTTAGAAGCTAAACCAAAATGCCCTAAATTTTTGTTGGCATATCTTGCACGCTGCATTGCCCTTAAAATTAATTTATGAATTAGATAGCCTTCTGGCAGTCCTGTCGTTCTTTCAATAATATTTTGGAATTTTCCAGGATGAATTTCCTCCAATCCCTTCAGAGAATATCCAAATTTTATCAAAGTTTCATTCAATGCCTGAACTTTCGCCTTGTCAGGATCTTCGTGAACCCTGTAAATTGCAGGAATTTCCTCCCAGAAAAGTTTTTCTGCCACAGTCTCATTTGCAATAACCATAAAATCCTCAATGATTCTTTCCGCTTCCCCTCTGGAACGTAATACAATATCCTTCACAGCTTTGTTTTCATCCAAGACTACTTTTATCTCAGGCAATTCAAAATCAATGCTCCCACGTCTTTTTTTATTGCTTCTAATAATTTTAGAAAGTTCCAGCATATTTTTTAACATTTCATCAATTTTTCTGTATTTATCGTAAAGATTTCTATATTCTTCTGATTCTTCATTTTTTTCCAAAATTATATTTACATTTTCGTAAGTCATTCTGTATTTTGACTTTATAACCGATTTGTAAAAATCATTTTTTATAACTTTACCTTTCTTGTCTAAATCTATTTCCACAGTAAAAGTCAGCTTATCTTCATTTGGATTAAGTGAACAAAGATTGTTTGATAATTTTCGTGGAAGCATAGGAATTACTCTATCTACAAGATAAATTGAGTTTCCACGTTTTAATGCTTCTGTATCAAGCTCGGTATTTTCACGTACATAATAAGAAACATCAGCTATACTTACAAAAAGCTTATATCCATCTTCTGTTTTTTCCACATAAACTGCATCATCCAAATCCTTTGCATCAGAGCCGTCAATCGTAATAATATCAAGATGTCGTAAATCCTTACGGTTTTTCAGTTCATCTGAAAAATCTTCATCAATTTTATCCAATTCCTGTAAAACTTCATTTGGAAATTTTTCTTCAATTCCTTCATTCAAAAGCAATGATGAAATAAGGGCTTCTGTATCTTCCGGACTTCCCAAAACACTTACAATCGCACCCTCAGGCTTTCTTTCGTCATCTCCCCAAAAATCCACTTTTACAGCTACCAAATCTCCAGTTTTAGCACCTTTTATTAATTTTTTAGGAATATAAATATCCTTTGGCGAATTTCGTGGACGTACAAATCCAAAGTTTAAATTATGTTCAAAAATTCCAACGATAACGTTTCGATTTCTTTTTACAACTTTATAAACTTCTCCTTCACGTTTTTTTCCATTCAAGCTTTCTTTTAAAATACGAACTAAAACACTATCCCCGTTCATAGCAGTATTTAAATAAGCTCCAGGAATAAAAATACTAGGCTGTCCATTAATATCAACAAAGCCAAAATTTCTACTAGAAATAGAAATTTCTCCTTTTATAAAGCCTTCCTTTTCAGGCAAAGTATATTTTCCATTTCTCTTCAAATAAATTTCTCCACTTTCTTCCCAAGCATTTAAAAGCTGCTTATACATTTTTCGCTTTTTCTGACTCCATTCCAAAAGTTGCAATATTTCTTGAAAAGTAAATTCATATTCTTCCAAAACTTGTTTTAAATATTTTAATTCACGTTCCTCTTTAAGTTCTATTTTTTTTGTTTTAACATTTTCTTCTTTATTAAAATGTCTAGTGTAATTTTTTTTATGCCCACACTTTTCCTTCTTTTTTTTATTTCTCATATTTTACCTCTATATGTTCAATTTAGCGAAGCTTTTGCATTTTATACTATAAGGCTAGTGAACTGCTCCCCGTGTATTGTCAAGTCAAATGCAACAAATTAGTAATAATCTTATCATAATTTTTAAATTCTATTTTTTTAAATTTAAAGTCGATTAGCTATTATCGAATTTCTAAGTTTTATGACATTTGGATGAATAATGGAATCTTTTGAAAGTAAATATTTTAATTTTTCTTCAATTTCAAATTTTATTGCTTTATCCAAATCTATTTTTGCTAATTCTCTGGCTTTTTCTACTCCTTCCCAGCTTCTCTTTTCCTCTATTGCGTCAGCAAGATAAACAATTTTTGCAATCATATTCATATTTTCACTTCCAATTGTATGATATTTAATACCATCCAAAATTTCTTCATCATCAATTCCAAACATTTCATAATTTTGCCGTACAAATTCAGCACCTGCAAAGCCGTGCAATACAGCTGTTGATTGGGACATTTTATCTGCTACTTCAGGATATTTCCCCTTTGTCAAGTCAATCATAACAGACAAATCAAAAAATTTTGCCACATCGTGAAGCCAAGCTGAAGCCTCCACTTTTTCTACAGGAACTCCATAAATTTTTGCCAATTCCACAGCACATTTTGCTACTCTTTCTACATGTTCATATCTTTTTTCATCCAAAAATTTTTTTACATTTAATTTAATTACTTCCATATTCATTGTGATTTCCCCTTTGCTAAAAAAATAATTTTATAGTCAATCCACTAAAATTGGAGTAAAAATATATAAAAAACAGCAGATTTGCTATAAATCCTTTTACTCTCATTTTAAACTAGAATTGCTATGCATTTCAATTATATGTTATCATAAAAATAAAACTCAGACAACTTATTTTTGGTCTGAGTTAATAAAGTTATTGAAGTTGTGCTGGCGGTACTGGTTGTATTTTTACATATTCTTCCAGCTGCTTGAATTTATTTGTATTTGTAAATTTTTTCTGAATTTTTTCATAATCTGCATCTGTCAATTTTTTAGTTTTTTCTGTACCTAAATATGAACTTTTCATAAATATTGCTGCTTCAACTAGCCCAAAAGCCTCTTTATCAGCATCATAATTATCTTTTAGCGCCTTTTTAGAAACTTTTGCATTCTCAATATCATTTATATAATCATTTACAAGCTGTATCTTATCCCCTTTGTCAAGATATTCTTGGGCCTTTTTCATAAAATTATCCAAAACTTTTGCATATTCTTCACTATTTAATTCTTTTGAACTGCTTTTTGAATCTTTTGACACAACAACTGAGCTTTTTATATTTTTAAATTTTCTGTTATTATTTTTTATTTTGGCATTTCCGATATAGCTTATACTCATTGCAAACAAAACTGCCGTAATTATATTTTTACTTTTTACCATTTATTATTTTCTCCTTTTTTTAATTATTATAAATCAAAATTTTAAGGTATCGTATTGAATATTCTTTTAGTTGACTTATAGTAAAACTCATTTAAAACTGAACTCAAAAACTATAGTTATTTTAACCAAACCCTAAATTTATATGATTTTTAATAATCTAATTTTGAATAAATTTACGTATTTATCAAAATTTTTCTTGAAATCATAAATCAAAAATGATAATATATACAAAATATTTTGTGTTCAAACTATAAAAATTATAAATATGTAGAAGGTAAAAAAATGAAAATAGAAGATTTATCGCTTTTTTTGACAAGAGTTTCACTATTTGAAGGATTAAGTACTCAAGAAATCTCAAAATGTCTAGCAAAAACTGATTTTAAAATAAATAAATATAAAAAAAATGAAATTGTATTTTTTCGTGGAGATGTCTTAAAAAAAATAATTATTATTATAAAAGGCACAGCACATGGAGAAATGCAAAAATTTAACGGAGATACAATTGTTATAAATCAAATGAAAGCTGGGGAAGTGCTGGCTTGTGCATTTTTATTTGGGAAGGATAACGTTTTTCCTGTTGACTTAATAACACTTGAAAATTCAGAATTTCTTTTCTTAGATAAAGAAAAATATCTTGATTTAATTCAATCAGACAAACGGCTTTTGCTCAATTTTATAAATGAAATTTCAAATAAAAGCCAATATTTGTCAAAACGTATTTGGTTTAATTTTACACATAGAACTATTGAAGAAAAAGTTCTTAGCTATATAAAAGAAAATGCTCAAAATGATAAAATAAAATTTTTGCCAAGCATTTCAGCTTTAGCAAAAAAATTTGAGGTAACAAGACCTGCCTTATCCAGAGAAATTTCAAATTTATGCAAAAAGAAAGTTTTAAAAAAAATAGAAAATAATACATATCTCGTAAATTCTTTAGAAGGTTGACAAGTTAAACATGACAAAAAAAATTCAATATATCAGCATTGCTAAAAAAAAGAATATATGGTAAAATAAATTAAAAGAATGTATATCAAACAAATTAAATAATGGAGGAAAGACTATGAGAAAAGTAATAGTAGCTGGAAACTGGAAAATGAACAAAACTGCAAAAGAGGCAGGAAAGTTTTTTAATGAATTAAAACCTTTAGTAGCAGATGTTAAAAATGCAGGAATTATTATCGGAGCACCTTTTACTGCATTAGAAACTGCAGTTAGAGAAACTGCAGGAAGCAACATCAAAATCGCTGCTGAAAATATGAACGCTAAAGAAAGCGGAGCATATACTGGAGAAGTTTCACCATTGATGCTAAAAGATTTAGGTGTGGAATATGTAATTTTAGGACATTCTGAAAGAAGAGAATACTACCATGAAAATGATGAAATTATCAATGAAAAAGTAAAATCAGCATTAGCTCATGACTTAAAACCAATTTTATGTATTGGAGAAAAATTGGAACAAAGAGAAGCTGGAACTACTAACGACGTTGTAAAAACTCAAATTGTTGGTGGATTAAAAGATGTTACAGCTGAACAAATGGCAAATGTTGTACTTGCTTACGAACCAGTATGGGCAATTGGAACAGGTAAAACTGCAACTCCTGCACAAGCTCAAGAAGTTCACGCATTCATTAGAGGATTATTAACTGACTTATACGGAAAAGAAGTTGCAGAAAATGTAACAGTTCAATACGGTGGTTCAATGAACGATGGAAATGCAGCTGACTTAATTGCACAAACAGATATTGACGGTGGATTAGTAGGAGGAGCAAGTTTAATTCCTGAAAAATTCGCTGTAATAATAAAAGCTGGAGATGCAGCAGCTAAATAATTGATTTAAAAATAAAATTGATTAGCTATTCTCTTGTTTTTTAAATTATAGGAGGAACTAATAAAGTGTTAGAAAATTTATTAATTGTAGCTTTAGTAATTTTATCAATCATTATGATAAGTGTAATTTTACTACAACCAGACAGAAGCCAAGGGTTAGCAAAAAGTTCTGCTAATATCTTGGATGAAGAAAAAGAAGGAATTGAAAAATTTACAGAAATCGTTGCAACATTATTTCTAGTCGTTGCAATTTTATTCCAAATTGTAAGATAAAAAGTTTTGAATATAAAATTTTAAAAAGTAAGTTTTTTTGATTTTTCGTAAAAATATTAAAATCACAGTTAAGAATATTGGCTGTGATTTTTTTTCATTTTTTAACGTAAGGAGGATTAGTCACCATCACCTTTACAATCCCTACTTGCTAAGCATTTTTTGAAATAAAATTGAAACTTGCTTTTTTAACAAAAGATAGCAAGAAGTCGTAGGCTTTCTACAAGCGGGAGATGAATTGCTTTTTTTATTGAAAAAAGGATATATTCATGATACAATTTTTGTATAAAATATCGAAAAGAAGTTATAAATGTGAGTGTTGTGGGATTGAAATTGATAGAGATTACAATGCGGCATTGAATATAAAAAACATTGGAAAATCAATGTTGGAATATTAAGAAAATAAAAGAAAACAGGGTAGGAACTACCCGAAGAGCTTGATAAATATATTTGGCTAACAAAAGCAAATACTTCCCAAGAAGCTCCCGCTTCTAAAAGCGGGAGTAGTTCACAAGAAAAAAATTTCAACATTAAGGAGGGAAGAATATTATGAAAATTAATTATAAAGGGATTGGCTCTGATTTAAAAAATATATTGTTTAAAGAGTTTGAAAAGAATGAAAATACACTTTTTGTATTTGAAAATTCAGCTTCATTTTTTGAAATTAAAAGAAACTTTTTGCAAGATGAGAAAATGCAGCAAGAACTAGGGATTTTTCAGAATTTTAAGATGATGAACAGTTATGATTTTTATGAAAATCTTTTTATTACAGACAAAATTGTGATAAAAGAAGAAAAACAGGTTGTATTATTTTATAATGCATTGACACAAAAGCTAAAAAAGAAGATGAAGATTAAGAATTATTATGATGTTATTGATATTGCCTATAATTATTATAATTTATTTGCAGAACTTCAGGAATATAAGATTGATTTGGAAAAGGTGGAGCTGGAGAAATGGCAGGTTAAAACTTTTAAAACTTTACTTGAAATTGATAATGAAATTAAAAAAATTGTACAGCTAAAAGGACTAATTTTGCCATATATGCTTAGAAATGTGGAAAATATTTCGGATAGTTTTTTAAAAAAATTTAATAAAATTTGTTTTATAAATAAAGTTAAAATTACACCTTTTGAAAAAGAAATAATTAAAAATATTGAAAGCAGAGGAATTATAGCAGAAAATATTCTGCAGCTTAGTAAAAATGATTTTAATGAAGAAAAATTAAAAATAAATGACAGTTTTTCAATTCCTAATAAAAGTGAATCTTTGGAAAAATTTGAAACAAATATTGAAATTTTTGAATATGAAAATAAATTTTCACAGCTTTTGGGAATGATAAAAAAACTGAATGACAGTGAAAATGAAGAAAAAATTGAAAATACAGAAAATTTTAAAATTTATGATTTGCAGGATAACGGAGAAGATGGGAAAAAGGATTATCAGCTTTTAAAACAAGAAAAAATTTCTTCTAATCTGGAAATTACTATGCAAAAAACAAAGATTTACAAAATATTGGAACTAATCTGTAATATTTTGGAAAATGTAAAAGTTATTGGAAAAAATTCTGAAAGTGATGAAGTAGAAAATGAAGATTTTGAATCTAGAATTGAAACTGAAAAAAATTATAAAATAGAAAATGAGAAAACAGAAAATTTAGAAAACTATGAATTTGAATTTGAAAAGGAAAATAAAAAAGAATGTAACCAATCTTTAAAAATTAGAATGAAAGATTTGTATGATGCATTTAAATCTAATGATTTTTTAAAAATCTTTAAGTTAAAAAAATCTTATAATTTTTTTGTGGAAATTGCTAGAGAGGGATATAAATATCTTTCTAAAAATGAAATTTTTAGAATTTTGAAAAATCAAAATGAAAGATATTATAAAAATTGGACAGATATTGATATTGAAGGAATTATTAATTTAATTGATGAAATTGAAAGAATTTTTGAATATCAGACGCTTGAAGAATATAGAAGCTATCTTGAGGAAATTTTTGATAGAAGCGGTGAGCTGGATAAAAATATTCGAGATAAGTATTTTGAAGCTTTATCGGAAATGGTAGTGCTGGAAGATTTTTCATTTGATAATTTATGGAGTGGTTTTTTTAGTGAAAATGTAATTTCAGCAAGTTTATTGAAACTATTTTTGAAATATTTAGATAAAAAAGCGATTAGTTTAAATCTTGAAAAAAGTGACGAGCAGGATAGTGAAAATATTGCAAAATATTCGATTAATTCATTTTCAGCAATTTCAGAGACTCAAAAGGAAAACCTTATCCTTCTCAATATTCAAGATACATTTCCAAAAGTAAATGTAAACAATTATTTATTTACAAAAATTCAACGTGCAAAAATAGGGCTTCCTATAAGTGATGATGAAAAGCGAATTGAGATTTTTAAATTTTATCAAAATATTCTAGGAGCAAAAAATGTTTATTTATCTTATGTAAAAAATCAAGATGAAAATATAGATTCGGCTGGAGTTATTGAGGAAATTAAGCTAAAATACAGTATAAAAGCACAAAAAAATAAAATAAATGAGAATGACGAACTGGATTTTATAAAAAACTATTTTTTGGAAAATATAGAAAAAACATGGAAACCACGAGAAATTGGAAAATTTATTCCATCTAAGCTGGAAAAAAATTTAGATAAAGTTAAATCAAAAAAATTGAGTCTTGGATATTATGATTTTGAAAAAATGGAAACCTTTGAGTATGGGTATTATTTAGATAAAATGATTGGTGAAACTGAGATTGAAAAAATTGAAGAAAAATTAGAGGATAAATTGTTTGGAACTATTATTCATTTAATTTATGAAAAAATTGTTTCTAAAAATAAGGAAAATATTGAGAAAAAGAAACTTTTGATAAAAAGTAAGGAAGATGAAAAAATTTTAAAAAAGGAAATTAAGGATGTTTTAAAAGATGTTCTAAATTCATATAAATATAAAATTTCTGAAGATTATTTGGAATTTTATAAAAAAATCTCATTTAAAGAAATTGTAAAATCAGTAGAAAAAATATTGAAAAAAATGATGAAAAGAATTGAAAATGAAGATGAAATAAAAATTTATTCGGAAGAAAAAATAAAACTTAAATCAGAAAAGAAACTTTATGAAAATATTTTTATAAATGGAGTAATTGATTTGCACTTAAAATTGAAAGAAAAAGAAATTTTGTATGACTATAAATCTGGTGTCCTAAAAAATAAAAAAGGAGAAGAAAAGAAAGAAAAAGTTGACAATGCTTTTAAACAATTAGATTACTACTCTATTATGCTTTCTGAAAGAAATAGTCAGGAAATAGAAAAATTTGTGGTGGATGTATGGAATGGCGATATAATGGATGATAAAAGAAAAGAAGAAGAAGAATTTCTGAATGAAGATGATATTCTCAAAGTCGTAAAAAAATATTATGAAACTGATTATTATGATATTGGTGATATAAAAGATGTGCAAAACTACACCTATCAAACTTATAAAAATATATGCAGAAGGGAGGATGAATTAAATGATGAAAATAAATAATATAAATGAAAAACAAAATAAAATTATTTTGAAAGCAAGTGCAGGAACTGGGAAGACTTATAGATTATCACTAGAATATATTGCAAACTTGATAAAAGGTGTAAATTATAAAAATATAGTTGTAATGACTTTTACTAAAAAGGCAACTGCGGAAATTAAAGAGAGAATTTATGATTTTCTTTATCAAATTGCATTTGAAAAATATAACTGGAAAGAGCTGGAAAATAGCCTAAAAGAACTTTATGGATTCTCCGATGATGAAATCTTAAAAAATAACTTACAAAATATGTATTTTGAAATGATCAAAAATAAGGATGAAATCAGAATTTACACAATTGACGGATTTACAAACAGAATTTTTAAAAATACGATCGCTCCATATTTTGGTGTTTATAGCTATGAAACAATTGACGAAGAAGATGATGAATTTTACAATGATATTTTGATTAAAATAATTGGAAATAATAACTATTTTGAAAAATTTAAGTTTATGATAGATGAAGAAAAAGACAGGAAAAATATCTCGACTTATGTAAAAGTTGTAAAATCGCTACTGAATTTGCAGGAAAAATTTTTGCTAGCTGGCAATAATTACAAAGAAGCAAATCTAGCTTTGAAAAATAGTAAATCAAGTACAGATTTTGTAAATATTTTTGAAAATATTCTTAAAAATACGAAAAAAATTGCTGAAATAAAAAGAGAAAACGTTACTGAAATATTAAATGTAAAATTTACTGATATTTTTAAAAAATTTGAAGAACTAAATCAAAATAATCCCGATACTTCTACTATGCAAGATAAAAAAATAGAATTAATATTGGAAAAATCAGATGATATTTTTGGTACAGGAAATATTTGGAACGGTAAAAAAACTGGTGGAAAAGAAGCCAAAGAACTACTGGATACAATGAAAAAAGATCAGGAACTTTTGCACAAATCAATCTCAAATTATATTTTTCATGAGAAAATATTACCGAATGACAGGAAAATAAAAGAATTTGCAAAAATTATATTTGACATTGCAGAACAAACAAAATTAAGTACAAAAAGATTTACTCACACAGATATTTCTACATATACGTATAAGTTTATTTTTGACAAGGAACTAGGATTTGTAAAAACTGACAATAAAAATAACAACACAGTTACAGGAGATTTTTTGGAACTTATTGGTGGACAAATTGATACAATTATGATTGATGAGTTTCAGGATACAAGTATTTTGCAATGGAAAATTTTACAATTACTTCTTTCAAGTGCCAAAAATATTATTTGCGTTGGTGATGAAAAACAAAGCATTTACAATTGGCGTGGTGGAGAAAAGGAACTTTTTGAAAATTTGGAAAACCTGATTGGTGGAAATGTTCAGAGTTTGGAAAAATCCTATCGAAGCTACAAGCAAATTATTGAAAATGTAAATAAAATTTTTAATAATTATAATGAAAACTGGAAATACACTGATTCATCATATCGCGATGATGAAGAATATCAAAAAGGATATTTTGGATATTATTTTCAAAAAAGAAAATCTAAATATAAGAAAGAGGAAGAAAAACCTGAAAAATCATACGAAGAAATGATACGAGACTTAAAAGAAGGGAAAATTCAGAATCTTGGGAAAAGCTGTATAATTTGTCGTGGAAATAATGAGCTCGCGGAAATTACAGCAAGGCTGAATGAAGAAAAAATTCCATTTACGCTTGAGAGCAATTCTTCGATTTTGGACTACAAGGCTGTTAAACCGCTATATAAGCTAATAAAATTTTTTGTCTATCATAATTTTGTTTATTTATTGGAATTTATGCGAAGTGATTTAATTGGGTGCCTGAATAATCACGTAAAATATTTGGTAGAAAATAAATATTTAATTGAAAAATATATTACAAAAAATATTAATTTATCGAATAAAAATCTGAAAAATAAAAATAGTTTTGAATATTTTGTAGAAAACTTGGAAAATTTGGAAGAAAAAGAAAATTTGATGGGATATAAAAACATTGATTTTATGGAAAGAAATGGACTTTCATTTTCTAAAATTTTGGAAAAAATAAAAGAACTTTACAAACTTTCGGTTAATTTAAACAACAAATATTCAAATGAGAATTTTTCAAAAAAAATTATTCAAAATTTTGATGTGACAAGTTTCTATTCGACAAATAGCGATATAAAAAATATTTTTCAATTTTTCAATATTTTAAAAGAATTTGATAATTTGTACGAATTTATCGTGCATGTTGAAGATGAAAGGGACAATTTGCGTCAAATAAGCAGTTCTGATGAGAACACCATAAATTTAATGACAATTCATAAGTCCAAAGGATTGGAATTTGATACAATAATTTATTATAGAAAAGGAAAAACAGGTGGAAATAATTTTAAAACTTTTGAAACATATTTTAATTATGATGAAACTTTTTCCAATGTAACCAATTTCCTGATAATTTTTTCAAAATATTCTAAAAATGTAAAAGAACTAAAAGAATATAAAATGATTGCTGAAAAAAATTCCCAAAAGGAAAAAATGGAAGAAATAAACACTGATTATGTTGCTTTGACACGTGCGAAAAAAAATCTCCTTTTATACTGTGAAGCAGTTATCAAAAAATTGACTCCAACTAAGAAAAATCCTAAAGAATATGAATTTTCAGATACTTTTATAAATAAATTAATTGAAGTTTATAATGGTAACGAAAAAGAATATCATAGTGGGAAAATTATTGAAACAATTAAAATAAAAAATGAAAATATAAAAAACTCTGAAAAATTTAAAATAAACAATAAAATTTTGGAAACTTATTTTTCAAAAGATAAATTTCAAATAAAAAAATCAAGCATAACTTTAGAAAAAGAATTTAAACGAAAAAAAGGACTTGCGATGCACTATTATTTTGAGCATATTCTAAATGATTTGAAAAATGAGAAAAAGATAGCAAAATCTGCACTTTTGAGCCGATATGGAAATATGCTGGGGAAAAAAATTGTGGAAGAACTAATTGTCAGAATGGATAAATTTATTGAAAAGAATAGCGGTATTTATGATAAGAAATACAAAGTTTATACGGAATTTGAAATCTATGATTCTGATGGGAAAAAGCGTATTATTGATAGAATCAATATTGATAAAGTTAATAAAAAAATATATATCTATGATTACAAGACTGGATTTGAGCCTGAAACTAAAAAAGAATATCAGGATCAAATTGAGGAGTATAGGAATATTTTAAGGGAGAAAGTTTCAGAGGATTATGAAATTGATGTAAAATTATTGGAAGTTTAAAAATATCTGATGAACTCGATTAACAAAAGGCAAGAACTCTTGCTTCAAAATACCTATTTATTTTAAGTTTTTTTCAAAAAATAGATTTTTCTATTTCAAAAATAAGATTAATAGGTTATAATAATATAAAACGATTAAAATTTAGGAGGAAAAAATATGTCAATATTAGTTTTTGGACACAAAAATCCAGATACAGATACAATTTGTTCGGCAATTGCTTATGCGGAACTAAAAAATAAATTGGGAAAAGATGTAAAGGCTGTAAGACTTGGTGAAATCAACGAAGAAACTAAATATGCCTTGAACTATTTTAAAGTTGAAAAACCTGAATTGGTGCAAAACGTGGCTGGAAAGGAAATTATTTTAGTAGACCATAACGAAAGAACTCAGACTGCTGATGGATTTGAAGAAGCAAAAGTTTTGGAATTGATTGATCATCACAGAATTTCAAACTTTAATGTGGATGAACCGTTGTATGCAAGAGTAGAGCCTGTTGGGTGTACTGCAACTATTATTTTAAAATTATTTAAGGAAAATAATCTTGCACCAAGTAAAGAAACTGCTGGACTTATGTTAAGTGCCATTATTTCAGATACATTATTGTTCAAATCTCCAACTTGTACACAATGTGATGCAAAAGCTGGAAAAGAATTGGCTGAAATTGCTGGAGTAGATTTAAAAGAATATGGACTTGAAATGTTAAAAGCTGGAACTGCACTTGGAGATAAATCTGAAGCAGAACTTCTTAATATGGATATGAAAATTTTTGAAATTGATGGTGCAAAAATTGGTGTAGCACAAGTTAATACTGTAAACGAATCAGAAGTTTTAGAAAGAAAAGAAAAATTATTAGCTGAAATTAATAATATTATCGCAAAAGAAGAGCTAAAATTCTTTATGCTTGCAATTACAAATATTTTGACAAATGATTCTACAGCATTAGTTTCTGGAAATGGAAATGATGTTATTGAAAAAGCATTTGGAGAAAAAATTAATAGCAATTTAGTGACTTTGAAAGGTGTAGTTTCAAGAAAGAAACAAATTATTCCGCCATTGACAAAAGCAATTCAAGGATAAATTTACAAAAATAAAAAATAAGGATTTTAAAGATGGCAATAATAAAATTAAAAAAAAGGGAAGAACTAAAAATTTTGTTTGCGATAAAGCTCCCTATGATAATTTCTGAACTTTACAAAGAAGCTAGAAATAAAAGGGAAGCAAATGAAATAATAAGAAATTCCCTTAATATGAAAAAAAATAGAGTAATTAACACATTGGAGCTGGTTGACGGATTTGGAAACCAGTTTTCCGTCCTTGTAATTTATGATAATATTATGGAAGAAAAGGAGCTTTTAAAATATAATATGGATGTTGAAGAGATTAATTTCAGAATCTTGGAATTTGACTTTAACAATAAAATGGAAATCGAAGAGACAATAAAATATATAAAAAGTGCTCATTAAATTTATTTGATAATAAAAAAATTATTTAACAAGGGGATTCGTCCCCTTTTAATAAAATAAAAAGCGAGGGAGAATAATGAAGAAAGTAGCAATATTGGTTAGTATTTTAATGCTTGTAGTAGCTAGTACTCTAAATGCTAAAGGAAGTAAAAATAAACAAGCAAAAGAAGATAAAAAATTTGAAAAAATAATGAAAGATTTTCAGATGGAAGCTGTAATAAAAACTACAAAAGGAGATATAGAATTTTTTCTATATCCTGAAGCAGCTCCTAAAAATGTTGCAAATTTTGTATTTTTGGCAAAAAATGATTTTTACAATGGATTGAAATTTTTTAGAGTTGTTCCAAATGGACTTGTTCAGGGAGGAGATCCTGATGGAAATGGAACTGGGACAACAGGGTACCTTGTTCCAGATGAGAAAAAGAAATGGCTAACTTTTGATGTTGAGGGAATACTAGCAATGTCAAATTCAGGTCCAAATACTAACAGCAGCCAGTTTTTTATTACTATGCAAGCAATGAAAGAATTGAACGGAAAATATACGATTATTGGTGGAATAAAATCTCGTGAAGGTTTAAGCGTATTAAGAACATTAAGGGAAAATGACAAAATATTAAATATTGACATCAAAGGAAAGAAAATAGACAAATTTTTGGATTATTTTCCTGATGAAGTTAGCGAATGGGAATCAAAGCTAAAAAAACCATCAAATCAAATAGATACAAATACAAAACTTTCTGACTATAATCAGAAATAAAATTTAAATAATAATAAAATTAAAACAGAAGGAGAAAAAATGAACAAATTAAGAAATTTATTAAAAAGCGAAAAATTAAGCTTTTCTCAATATTTTGAAGAGGCGTACAAACTTTTTAATGAAATGATCAGAAATGATAACAGAGATATAATAATTATTCTAGTTTTATCGCTAATTTCAGTATTTTTTAAAAATTTTATTGGAACTTTGGCATCATTTGTCAATTTAGTTAGAATATGGCTTTTTTATAAAAAAGTTATTTTCAAAATAGAAAGAAAAAAATATAAAGCCGATGATACAATTATAAAATCACTTATATTGCTTGGAATTATAGCAGTAGCAGGATTTTTATCAGCTCTTTTTATGATTCCATTTATTAGCCAAGCAATAAAAATGGGTCTATATGGTGAAAGAGGATTTAAAGTTTTAGCAACTATAATTATTCCGATTGTTATTTTATTAGTTGTTTATATTGTTGTATCATTATTCATATTGTATTTTATACCTGCATATATCTCCAGAAATGGAAGTATTATTGAAACATTTAAATATAATCTTTTTCTTTGTAAAAATAATAGAATGAGAATGTTTGTACCTATAGTCATTTTGATTATTTTGGGATTACTCATTGGAATTGTATTAAATTTTTTGGGAATTATAGGGGCTATTTTATTTGGAATTGTAAATGGAGCTATTAATATTTTTCAAGTAATAATTATTTCAATAATTTATTTAAATGTAGAATATAATGCTGAAATTCCTGAAGAATTTTCTTTCGCTAAAGAAACTGAAAACAATAAAACAGATAATGAAAGTAAAGAACTAGAATATATATCACCATTAGAAGAAAAAAAAGATGATGAAAATAATTAATAAAAAAAATATTTAATTTTATGAAAAACTGTTTTAGCTATGTAACAATGGCTTGAAACAGTTTTTTTCTTTAATTATTATTTTTATAACAAAAATAATTTAAAACTAAACTCAAAAGCTATGGCTATTTTACTCAAATCGTTAAATTTATATTAGACCTGTTCGATAACTATACAAACTTAGAATTTAATAAAATAAATATCTTGAAGCAAGGGGTCTTGACCCCTTGTATAGATAAAAAAACTTAGGTTATCGAACATATCTATTATTTTTAATAGTTCAATTTTGAGTATAGAATCCGTCCTTTGTTCAAACGAGAAGTTATAAATTATTTAGAGGCATAATTTTTACTCTGTCCTCAAAGACAAAAAATTTGAAACATTTTGTCACTTATGATATAATAAAAACAATAATTAAGTATGTCAAATACGGATGATTTTGAATTGAAAAAGCAAGAAAATTGAGAATGTCTAAAATAATAAAAAATCTCAAAAATCTTATTGACTTTATTATGGAAGGTTCAAAACATAGAGGTGTGATATAATTTTAGTGATTGATGAGATATTATATAATAAAAAATAAAAGGTTGAAAAAATGAAAAGGATGAAGAAATATAAAGTATTGTTTATTTTGCTGTTTTATATCATACTTTTTGGCAAGCTGGATGCTGCTGGGGAAGTAATAGATCTGGAAACAGAGAAATCTAAAATAAATTTGGAAACGGAAGAAATAGAAACAGAAGGTAACGTTACTGTAAAATACGGAGATTACACAATAAATGCTGACAAATTAAAAAAAATTGCTAATAGAAATATTCTTTCAGGTTCTGGAAATGTTGAATTTTCTCAAGGTTCTCAAATTATAAAGGCTGATAACCTCATTTTTGATATGGATACAAAACTGGCAAAGATATTTAATTCAGAAAGTTATGATGCCAATTTAAAATTACGTTATGGTGGTGAAGAAACTTTAAGTTTAGGAAATAAAGCAATTTTTATAAAAAATGGATGGTTTACTACAAGTCCTTATGAAAATCCAAGCTATAAAATAAATGCAGAAGAGCTGGAAATTTATCCAAATAGAAAAGCTATTGCAAGAAATATTGGCTTTTTTGCAGCTGGGAAGACTTGGTTTAAACTGCCATATTATGTAACTTCTCTAAAACCGTCTACTCAAAGGGCCACATTATTTCCTTATATTGGAATGGATAGTGATAGAGGACTTTTTGGGATTATGGGATTTGATTATGATTTAGGACCGCTTGCACAAGGATTTGTTGATTTTGAATTAAGTACAAAACAAAAATTAGCTTTAAAAATTTCAAATGATTATTCTTTTTGGGGAAATAATTCTGGAAATATATTTGTAAATAGAATTGTTGTTCCAATTGGAAATCACAAAAAAGAATGGGACTTCAAATGGAATCATAAAGTTACAAATGTTCCAAAAAAAGCTAAAGAAGATAGAAAATTTTATGATGCGGGTTATGGAATCTGGAACTTAAATTATCAAAATATTACAACTAATCTAATGTATGCAGTTGACGGTGCAAAATTAAAGGACGATTATACTTCGTTTGTAAATAAATATAGACATATCGGTTTTTGGGATATGAATATTAATCAGGAACTTGGTCAAAATGGAGAATTTAATGCAAAATATTATTGGACACAAGATAAGCGTGCATTAAAGGCATTGACTGATATAAATGATAAGATTATGGAAGATGATGATCTTGATCCGCATAGAACAGATGTCGATTTATATAAAAACATAAAATATACAAATGGAAACAAAGACGTTGAAGTAATATTGGAAAATGAAGATTTTCGTGACATTAATCCTGGATATATTGGAGATTTAAATTCATACAGAAAAAAAAGAAGCTATGGAATTGACTTTAAAGGTCCAAAAATAAAATTCAATTATCTTAATTCAGATAATGATGAATATGGTGAACTTTCAGGAATGCGTGACCGTGGTGACGACAAGACAATCCACTGGGTTCAAAATGTTGCTTACGATAAGAGAAAAGAATGGGGACTGACATTTGGAAATTACTATCCTTTTAGGGAAAGTGACTTTTTTGGATATCAACCTCATACTAATTCTCAAAATTTAACAAACACATTGTACTTTGGAGCACAAGCAAAACAAGTTGAGGTTATAAAAAAAGAATATGAATATGATTATACAAGAGATAATGAAAATTACAACTCACTATTTCTTAATCCTACAACAACTGATGAAAGCCGTATTTACAAAGTTTACGAAGATAATGAAACAATACGTCGTCCTAAAAATATTATCTATGAAAAATACAGATCACAAAAATTTAATATAGGTAATGACAGAATTGATATTCCATTGAGAGATTCATTTATTGGATATAACTTGGCATTTGAAAATCGTAATTATAGCAATTTGCCAGTTCCCGAATTTAAAAATGGACGAAAAGTTGAAGACTTGAATTCAAAAACAGGATATAAAGTAGCAAGAAATGCAAGCGGAGATACAATAAAGCAAAGTCCATCAATGAGAATTTTTACATTAGATACAAGACTTTTTACAACAATTTATGATAATACATCTAAAAAAAATAATAAATACGATGTAAAAGTTACAAATGATGCAACTGTCAGTTTACAAAGGACAACTGCAGGAAGTGCAACTTACGGAGGATATGATATTGTAGAAATTCCAACAAATGCACTTGGACTTAGAAATGATTTTAATTATCATATAGGAAATATAACGTTTAATTATAATTTGGCAATGAGAGATGATAGACACTTTAAAGATAACTGGTTAAAAAACAGATATGTCAAAAATTATTTAAAAGCTGATATTGCAAATAAACGATTTGTAAGTCTTAGTTTTGAAAATAATGATAACTATGAATTTAAAGATTTTAAATCTGATAGGAATTTTAACAGGGAAATTCAATATGGATATTTATCAGATGCTGGAGATAACTTCTTGTACAGATTTTCTGATAAAAATAAACAATTATTTCCTTACAATACTAGCCTTGGATGGAATCAAAAGATATATAAGGAATCTTTGAAGGAAAGAAGTTTTGGAGTCAATTTTAATGAATGGGGATTTGAATATACAAACTCATTAAACAAAGCGAATGATATTTATGGAAATGTAGCGACGTTTGGTTATCCAGCATTAAAATTAAAAACAAACTATCACAAGCTGGGATTTGTTTTTGATACTTCAAAAATGAAGAACAAAAAAATTGAGTCGGATCATTATTTTAAAATAAATCTTGGATTTGGAAAAAAAATATATAGGGATTTAAATAATACACCAATTGTTACTTCAGATGATAAATACATACGTGGAAATGATTATACTACAATCGGATTTTTGTACAAATATGAAAATAATGCTAAACCTAAGTATGCTGCTGATCTAAATAAAAACGAAAAAGAAAAAGAAATTACAAAAACAGAAAATCAAATTAAAGATATAAATATGGTAAAAAATTCAAATACACAAGAATTTTCTATTAATAATGCTAATAATTCTAATATAGATAATATCGTTGTAAATAGTGACAACAGATTATTTTTAAGCAGTGAAGAAGAAGAGGCATATAAAAGTTATGTGGAAGAAGAAAATTATCGTCAGAATAAGTTCAGCTTAAATGATTTTAATGCTAAACTTCAAAATTTAAGAAGTCAAAAAAAATATTTTCAAATTGGAATGGATATACAATTAGATGGATCTGATGCTTCTAATCCTACTGGAATGAATGGATTTGATAAAATTAATGATTTGACTTTTAAAGTTGAAGCTGGGTATTTGGAAAAGATGTTTGTGAGATATGCTTTTATAATGGAAAGACCAGATAGAATATATCGTAATGCATCAACACGTAATAGCACATTTGATTTTAGAAAGCATGAATTTGAAGGAAAATATATGTTCTCAAGAGATCCAGATAAGCCATGGTGGGTTGGAGGAAAAATTCAGTATATCCAAAATGGAGCCCCAAAATCTTCTGATCCTGAAATCTATGAAAGTTCATGGTATGCAAAAAAAGTTAACAAGTTAACCTTAGGAATGGCAACATTAACACATAGATTTGAAAATGTTGAATGGGAAATTGGAGCAGGGATGAAATGGGATAAACCTAATAATAAAAAATTAGGCTACTATCCAGTAGTTTCATTAAAATTTGGAGTAACGCCATTTCCTGAAAAGAATGCTCAATTTAAGTATTCTGGAAAAGGATTTGAATTTGGAGCAGGATTATAGTTATAATATTATTTTATGTTACATAAAAATAATAGCTTTGTTATAATTTTTGTTATGCACTGGATAAGACCTCTTGTTAGTATAAAATATTAGATTTAATCTAATAAAAAATTTTATAATGTATCCGTTATTCAAATAAGGTTTAGTATTACTTTTGTATTAAGAGGAAAAAGTAAATTTTTATACTCTTTTAAAAAAAATCAGCCGAGTTTAAAATTCGGCTTTTTTATTTTATACTATTTCTCATCAAAATAATAGATTTTTTAGAAAGTAAGTAAAATATGTTTTTTATTTTTCAAATGAGTCTTAGTATAAAAGAAATTCTAGTTATATTTCTAGTAAATATATTATTTTTATGAAGTGAATATTTATGCTGATTATAAAATTTTTAAGTTTTGTAATTTCTAAAAAATTTTAATTTATAAACTGAACTTCAATACGTCTATTTGCAGCTCTTCCTTCTTCCGTGTCATTTGAAGCAACTGGATTTCTATCACCATTTCCTTTTGTTTCAATGATTTTTTCTGGAGCAAGTCCAAGATCAATTAATTTTTCTTCAACACTTTCAGCTCTTCTTAAAGACAATTCTTTGTTATATTCTTTTGTTCCTTTGGAATCAGTATACCCAATAATAGATACTTTATAATTTTTAGATTCAATGAAATTTTTAAGCTTTTCTAATATAGGAGTATATTCTTCCTTTATTGTAGCACTATTAAAATCAAATTTTAATTTACTTGTATCCAACACTACAATATCTGATTTATCCTTGTTTTTTGATATGTTAAGATCATCTGTCGCATTTGTTCCGTCGACTTCAACTGCTGTTGCTTGCATCGCATTATCACGTAAATTTGATGTTGTAATTTTTTTAGCTGTAGTTGGAGCTGAAACTAATAAGACAGATAACATTGCAGTTATTTTTGATTTTTTTTCCATATTATACCTCTCTTCCTTTTTAATTTTTGTTATAATCTATTTTTTAAAACCTAAATTTTTTACAATTTATGCTAATCAAGCAAAAAAGTATAAATATATTTTTATTATACTTTCCTTTATCTTAGTATAGCATATTCTTTTTAATTTTCATAGATTTTTTTGATAAAAATTGTAAAAAGTAAAGTTTTTCTTAGGGTATAACTATTTTTCCCCTGTATTAAGTTTAGTCATTCTTGAAAGTGTATTAGACTTTATTCTGTCTATATGAAGAATCCAGCTGTGAAACATAATATCTAAAAATATTAAAAAAACTTTTATCAACCAACTTAGCTACGAAACATATAAATTTCCTTTTATTAAAACATACTTATTTGTTCTTTTTCAGAAAAAGTTAAATATTTGCAGCAACATTTATGTTATTGTTATCTTGCATAATGAGAATGATTCTTTTATTGTATAGTAAAACTAATTTAAAACTAAATTCAATATCTATAACTATTTTACTCAAGCTCTAGTTTATATGATTTTTAATAGCTCGATCTTAAACGGTTTTGAATATATTTTATTAGACCTGTTCGATAACTATACAAACTTAGAATTTAATAAAATAAATATCTTGAAGCAAGGGATCAAGACCCCTTGTATAGATAAAAAAACTTAGGTTATCGAACATATCTATTATATAACACACCTCCAAATAATTTACTTTATAATTTTGAAAAAAAAACTTGCAATATTTAATAAAAAGGTATAAAATTACTTTGTTAATTAAAATATTCGGTTTTCATAGTATTTGTTACATTTTTGTAATTATTATAAAATACTATATTATATGGGAATTTTTTTCTATTAGTTTGGACATATAAGTGTTTTTTGAAAATCGAAAATCATAAATATTACTAAAATTATAAATGAGAGGAGATGATCTGACATGACGTTAGTAGAAGGAAAAGTCGGAGACAAGTTTTTGTTAAAGGACATTGATCAAAAAAAATTAGACACACGGTTGTTAAGTCTAGGAGTTTGTAGAGGAGATGCATGCACAATTGAAAATATTGCAAATGGAAATGTCCTTATAAAGACAGTTGAAACTAAAATTGTCATTAGTACAAATTTAGCAAATCACATTCAAATTGAGGTGATAAAATGATAAATGTGGCATTTGTCGGAAATCCTAATGTTGGGAAAACCGCTTTAATTAATCAAATTTCACATGCAAGTTTAAAAATGGGGAACTGGCCAGGGGTAACAATTGAAAAAAAAGAAGTATTTTTTAAGGTCGGAGATGAAGATGTAAAATTAATTGATTTGCCAGGAATTTACAATTTATCAATGAGTACGGCAGAAGAAAGAGTTTCACGAGATTTTTTGCTAGATGAAAAAGTTGATGTGATAATTAACGTGCTGGATTCAACATCGCTTGAAAAAAATATTTATTTAACAGCATTGTTAAAGGAACTTGACATCCCAATTGTTATGGCTCTTAATTTTCAAGATGAATTTAAAAGGGTGGGTTATGAATTAAATGTAGAAAAATTTGAAAAACAATTAGGAGTTCCAGTAGTTTTTACAAGTGGAAAATCTGGAGCTGGTATAGATCAGCTTATGAAAAAAGTTGTAGAACTTTACAAACAAAATTTTTCAACTAAAAAAATCCAAACTAGATTATTATTTAAAAAAGAAATTGAAGATAATATTGAAAGCCTAAGAAATAAATTAGAAAATGACAAATCTTATGAAAAAGTTTTGGAAAAATATCCAATTGAATGGCTTGCAATTAAAATTTTAGAAAATGATTTTGATGCTCTGGCAAGAGTAAAAAATGAATTTGAAGTTGACCTTTCAAATATTGGGGAAACTGAAAAGAAAAATATTGAAAATCAATATGGAATTGAAGCTCAAGATGCTTTGGCAAGGGAAAGATACGGAACAGTTCGTGGTATTATTTCAGTGAATTTAAAAAGAGGAACAGGTGATAAATTTGCCTTAACTGATAAAATTGATAAAATACTTTTGAACAAGTTTTTTGGTGGAATAGCTTTTCTTGCTATAATTTATGCTGTTTTCGTAGTTGTATTTGATGGAAGTTCTCCATTTATTGACTGGATTGATGGATTTTTTAGTAACTTTGTCATAAAATATGTGGGTCACGCTATTGAAGGAGTGCCAAATTGGTTAAGCAGTTTTATACTTGATGGAATTTTGGCTGGTGTAGGTTCAGTATTGACATTTATACCGCTTATGTTCTTTATCTACTTTTTTATGGCAATCCTTGAAGAAAGTGGATATATGGCTCGTGTTGCATTCATCTTAAACAAAATGATGACAAAAGTTGGACTTTCAGGAAAAGCATTTATTCCAATGTTAATTGGATTTGGATGTACAGTTCCTGCAATTTATTCAACAAGAACATTGGAAGATGAAAAAACAAGAAGATTGACAGGAGTTATTGCAACATTTATGTCATGTGGGGCAAGACTGCCAGTTTATTCATTACTTGCAGCTGCATTCTTTAGTAAGCATGCGGCTTTAGTGGTAGTTTCAATTTATCTTTTTGGTGTATTTATGGCTCTTTTAGTAGCTTTTATATTAAAAAGATTTGATTATTTTAAAGGAAACAATACAGAACTTCTTATAGAACTACCACCATACAGACTTCCAAGCATCAAAGCAGTATGGGCTAACATGAGATCAAGAACTTTTTCTTACATAAAAAAAGCAACTACAATAGTTTTAGGAATCTTATTAATTATTTGGTTTTTTCAATATTTTCCAAATAAAGGAGATGCAGAAAATTCATACATAGGTCAAGCAGCAAAAATTGTACAGCCTGTATTCAAGCCAACTGGTTTTGGTGACAGATGGGAGCCTGTAGCTTCTATTGTACCAAGTATTGTAGCAAAAGAAACAGTAGTAGGATTTTTAGGACAAATATTATTATCTCAAAAAAAAGACGAAAAGCAGGAATATAACTTTATGTCAGACTTAAAAGATCAAGGAATTGCACTTGGAGGAGCTGTAGTTGATTCAATAAAATCATTAGGTCATATTGCAACATTCAAAATTTCAACATTAGAAATGAAGAATCAGCAAGAGCTTGACCAAGATGCAGGTGGAAATATCATCCCAGCAATCAGAAACTTATGGAATGACAAATATGGACAAATAAGAGCATATTCATTTATGCTATATGTTCTTCTTATAGTACCATGTGCCGTAGCAATGGGAGCTTTAAAACAAGAATTTGGATGGAAATTACTAATATTTCAAGTATCAATGTTACTAATTACGCCTTATGTAGTATCAACCATATTTTTCAACATTGCAAGGCTATTTATATAAATTAAAATAAAGTACAAAAATATTAATTTAATAAGGAAGTGAGTATAAAAATGATAATAAAAACAATCATTATTGCTGTAATAGCAGCTGCAATTGTATTTGCAGTATTCAGAAAAATATACAAAGACTACAAAAAAAATAAAAATTTCTGTGGAACAGACTGCTGTCACTGTTCAGGTGGTTCATGCAGTTCACATGAAAAAGTAGAAAATCACTCTAAATAGTAAAATAATTAAAATAGAATGTCCATAATTTTTTCTCAAGCCCTAATAATATTTAGTCACATCAATATTAACAGGGCTTGATTTTATTTTTAATTCCATAATTCCACAAAGTAAAAACAAACACAATAAAAAATCTATTATAAGAGTATTCCTGTATAATAATATTTGACCAATAGAAAAAGTGAAAACTTTTTTCTTCAAAACTCCTTTTTAATACGTCATCACAAGGATGGCGTATTTTTTTATAGCTATTCTTTTTACTAAGCCAAATAATACAGTATTTTGAGATAATTTTTTTTGAATTGCTAAACATTACCATATTTTGTTATATTTTTTTAAAAGTTTGGAAAAATAACCATTTACCTTATGTGTTGGTTACCTGTTGGTTACCTTTTTTGATATATTCAAAGTATGATTTTTAGACTTTTAAATAATATTTTTATACTACATCCTTAAAAAAATCTATTCTGTTAATTGATTTTTTTAATTCCTGTTCATCTTCTTTTTTAATATAATAATCTATTGTTGTGTTTATACTTTCGTGTCCTAATATATCTGTTATTTGAACTTCATTTAATTGATATTTTCTCATAAAAGTTGCCAATGTTTTTCTGCAATCGTGAGTTTCGTGTTTTTCTATCCCTAATGTTTCAAGTGTTTTATAAAATTTTTCACGAAAGTAATTTTCTCGAATTGGCTTATTTTCATTATTTTTTTTCTTAAATACCCAATTCTTATTGTAAAATAAATAATCTGTAGGACTATTTTTATAAAGATTTTGTATGATTGGATAAATATCATCACGAATCGGTATTTTTCTATTCATTCCTTTTTCTGTCTTATTTCCACCAAATATGATTCCATTTATCAAGTCAACATTCTCTTTTTTTAAATTAACAGCTTCCCCAATTCGCATTCCTGTATAAATCATAATTAAAATGTATTCTACCCAATCAATTTTAATATTATCCCACAATTTTTTAATATCATAGCCAGTAAATATATTTATTTCTTTATGTTTGCTTTCTTTTGGTAGTTTTATATGTTCCGCTCTATTTATAGTTAGTATTTCCATTTCTATAGCATATTTATAAAGTACACTTAAAAACCCTTTAGTAATACTTTTTGTTCCTTTGCTACAATTTAAATTATTTATAAGACTTTGTAATTGTGGAGCTTTTATATCCCTAAATATAAGGTTATATAATGGTTTACATCTCTTATAACTGTTTATATAAGATTTAAAAGTTACCTTAGCAACATTTTTTTCTTGAGCTTCTTTAAATAAATTGAATATTTCCTCAAATGTCATTGTATGTGTTTCTAAATTGTAAGGATTAAATAAATATTCATCTAATTTTTGTTGTGCTTCTTTTTTCGTTTTATACAGTCCTAACGATACTCGTTTTTTTGTTGCTGAGTCTGTAACTCGTACCCAATAAGGTTTATTCTTTTTAGTTTTTGTTATACTACCTCTACCATTTCCTTTCTTAGTTCTATTTTTTTCCATTTCTTCCCCATTCTAAAATCTAGCTATAGGGCAGTATCATTCTACCCTATAATTTTAATATTATTTTTCTTTCATCGCAATATATTTATTTAAAAAAATATCTGTATTAATTCAGAATTTTTCAATTTCAATATCTTTTTCAACAAAAATATTTCTTCCTGTGTAAAAAAATACTTTCCATTTACTTTCTTATTAAATCCACTTTCTGAAATTCTCATTTTTTCAGACAATTTTTTATAATTCAATTTTTTATCTCTAATCTTTTCTTTCAAAATATTATACATTTCTTTTTTTAATTCTAAATTCAATTAAATCACTCTCCATTTCATTTTTAAAAATTTCTTTATTAAATTGTAAGAGTGTGATAAAATAAAAGTGGTTGCGAGGGGCTTTTATAAAGTCCTTCCTTTTATTTTTATCAACACTCATTCTATTTTTCAACTCCTAACTAATTTACTTAGTAATTTAAAGTTTTTTTATATTCTTGTCTTGATTCTTAATCATTCGTTGCCTAATTCTTTTATTACTTAATTTATCTGTGTAAATTATTCTTAACAACTTCACATATAGGTTTCACAAATTCTTATTTTTTTGAATTTTTCAATTCTTCTAGTCTATATTTCCACAAAGGACAATCTTTATAAGGGCAATCTATAACTTTTTGCTCATCGTCATCCCAGCACTCAAGACAATGTTTTTCAATAGACTTTTTCATATCATCTTTTTCATCCATTTTCTTCTCCTTTCCTTGCTTACGTTTAAGTATAGCTATTTAATTTCAGTTCTTTTAATATATTTTTACTCCAAACAAAAAATCTTTTATTCTGAATTACTTCTAAATGAACCTTAACTACATTATTACCTAAATTAAACAAATTATATAACTGTTTTTTATTATCTCTTGTTAAATAAGACACCTCCTTTTCTATTTTTTTCTTTGTTCCTAAACTTTTTAAATACACATTTGCATTGAATCCTTTTAAATTTCTCCATTCTTGTGTAATCATATTCTTAAATTCATTTATCTTGAAGTGTTTGTATATTCCTTTTATTGTAAATAAAATAATATGAATATGTGGAAGTGAATCATAATAAGTATAATTAATTTCAATTACTTTAAAATATCCTCTCACAACTTTCTCAATAAAGGGCCTACTTAATAATATTTTTAACTTTTCATTGTTATCCTTTATTTCCTCATTTATCTTATCAGTTTTAATTTCAACATTATTACCATTTAAGACTAGTATAAACAAATTATATTTCTTTTCTAGCTTTAAGGCCCTGTCTTTATGCCTATAGTACAACATTCTTTTATTTTTCATATTACATATAGGACAAAATGATTTCTTACATCTAAAAATTTTATGAGGCCATTCTGGATGTTCATACCAATATAAGTACTCATTATAACAATTTTTCACATTCAATAATTTCTTTTTAGAAATAATATCTTTAAAATCTTCTCTTTCATATATTTCAATGCTTTTCTTATAATACCCAATATACTCTTCTTCCTTATTCAATCATTATCGCTTCCCTTTTTTAATTTTTCTACCCCTACCTTTTACAAAAAAGATTATAATTTTGAGTTAAAAATATCTTAATTTTTCTTTTCCTCTATACTACTATTTAATAATAGAGAGAAAATAAAATTTCTTGACTATTATTTCAAAACAATATATAATATTCCTACGTGGGTGGATATATTAAGTTTAAAAAAATACAGCTTCTATTTATATCTATCCACCTATGGATATATTACCACAATTTTATAAAATTGTCAATACTGTTTTAAAAATTAGGAGGAAGAATATGGCAAAAACAAAATTTAAGGAAAATTTTAAGGAAATATTGAAAGAGTTGAGAAAAAAAAAGAATCTTACTCAAAGAGGATTAGCTGAAAAAACTGGAATTTCATTAGCAATGATAACTAAATATGAACAAGGGTTAAATACTCCAAGTATAGAAAATCTAAGAGTTTTAGCTGATTTTTTTAAAGTACCTATACGTAACTTTTTAGAAGAAAATAGAGATAGGGATAGAGTTTTTAAGGTTTTTTTATCAGAAGAAGAGGCTAGTATAGATATTGAAAATTATGATTCTTCTACTAATGATAAAAAATTTTTATCTATATCCAAAGGAAGGCAATATATTTATCACATTTTAAAATTTTTAGAAGCAGTTGGATTTGAAATTTACATTGATGAAGAAAAGAATGTTTTTAATATAAGAAGTTCTGACCCTGAATATCTTGTGAATATTTACTGGACAATCAATAATCTTCAGTTTCAAATACAATTTTTAAGAAATATTCTTATTGACTATTCTTATATGTTTTTTAAAGATATGGATAACCATATAAAAAAAATTAATAATGATACACAAGTACGTTTACTTGAAAATGATAATACAGAAAATAATAATACAAAAAATTATGAGGATAAAAAATAGGTTAAAAAAAGAATATAGAAAAAATAGAGAATTACTTATTATTGAAAAAATAAGAAAAGATATTCAAAAAGAGTGTAGTCTGTATTTTTACACTCTTTACTTTTAACTTCTAAATTTATTTTATTGATTTACTTTTTCTTATTTTTCTTATATTTTTTAACTAATTTTTTTTAAAATAAGTTGCAAATTCTTGTATCTCATTTCTTACTTAATATTCAAAATAAATTACTTATTTTTAATTTCTAATAACTAAAAATTTATTTTATAAAATTATTTTTTACTTGATTATCCTTAGCCAAAGGGTTAAGTATGAGTGGGATTTCTTTTTGTCCTTAATTCGATCGGAAATGGGGGTAGAAAGCGATTTAAAAAGTTTTTGGATAAAATATACCAATAATTATTTTAATGCTCTAAAACGCTAAAATTTGTTCTATTTTATTTTAAAATTTGTTGCATTTTATTATATAATCTATCATATCTAAAATATTTTAAAAGCAACAGATATTTAATAAAAAATTTAAATTTATTTTTTTAATTTCTCAAAATATCCATTAAGTCTGAAAAGTAAAATAATTTATTTCTCATTTTATTATCCTGATAAATTACACCACTATTCAATAATTTTTTTACATTTGTACTTGTAGCTGTATAGCTTGAATTAGTAGCATTTGATAAAAATTTTATTGTGAATACTGGATTTTTAAAGATTGAATCCAAATATTTCTCTTTTATGTTATTCTTTATACAATAATCTTTCAATTTAAAATATAATTCCTCAACTTTTCGCAGTTTTTCTATATTTTTATCAGCTTGAGAAATAACAGCATCTAGGAAAAATAAAATCCATTCTTTCCATCGAGGACTATCTGTTCTTAAATTATTCAATAATTGATAATATTTAAATTTATTTTTTTCTAATTCCCCACTTACAAAGAATGTCGGTGTATTCACTATTTTTTTATCCAATAAATATAACATTATCAAAATTCTTCCAACTCTACCATTACCATCCAAAAATGGATGTATAGTTTCAAATTGTGCGTGTATTATCGCAATTTTTATTATTGGGTCTATTTCTTCCTCTATCTCATCATTAATGTATTTTTCCAAATTCCTAATATATTCTTCAATATTTTGCGGCTCTGGTGGAATATATGTAGCGTCTTCAATTCTTTTTGATGTTCCTATCCAATTTTGTACTTTTCTATATTCACCAGGCCCTCTATTCTTCCCCCTACCATCTTTCAATATTATCTCGTGCAATTTTAAAATCAATCTTGTGAAAATCGGAATATTTTTTAACATTTCACTCCCTGTATTTAATGCTTCCAAGTAATTTCTTACTTCCAATATATCCACATTTTTTTTATTAGTTATTTCAGCTTCTACTACTTCATCAAATGTTGCTTGTGTCCCCTCTATTCGTGTTGACTGCAAAGATTCATTCAACGACAACATCCACATTATATTTTCTGATGTTAAATTTCTCTCTAACAATACCGAAAACTCAACCAGTTTATTTCGTGCTACAATAGCCTTTTTATAAAGCTCTATCATAATATCATTACTCAAATTTAACGGTAATTTGATAGGTTCAAACGCTTTTTTCATATTTCCTTCCTCTCATACATTATTTTATATTTTTAATTATACATCATTTTATAACTTTTTTCAATATAAAAACGTTATAAATCCAAATTTTATCAACTTTATTTTCTTTTTATAACCAAATAAGTTATAACTTTTTTTATTAATGCTTTTTTAATAAAAATTTTTCAATCTTCATTCATACAACCGTATAACAGTCTTGTAGCATTCGTTTAAAAATTTTTTGGATAAATAACCTTGCCTTGAAATGAAAAAGTCTATCAAAACGATACTACTTGATTTTTTTTAACTTATAGAAAATAATTTTAAGAAAAAATCACAGCTAAATTAATAACTGTGATTCAATCAGTTTATCCAAATAAATCGCTGTGAGTTCCTGTATCTGTCAATAACAGTATCAACTCCTTTTCTGTTATCTTGTATATTAATAGCCAATCAGGTGCTATATGACACTCACGGTGTCCTATAAAGTTCCCTCTCAAAGAATGGTCTTTATTTTTTTCAGGCAATTTCTTCCCTTTTGCTAGCATATTTACAATTTCATCCAATAAATTTATATTATACCCACGTTTTTCTACACGTTTCAAACTCTTACGAAACTGTTTGGTTGTGTGTATTGAGTATGTCATTCTATCATTATTCTTCATTTTCCAGTATATCCTTTATCATTTCTTTTGCTGAAGAATAACCTTTACCCATATTGCCACTTTTTTCCATTTCCTCTGCCTCTTTAATAGCAGCTAATAATTCTTGTCTTGGACGAGGATTTTTAATTTCAAAAGGTATTCTTTGTTCCTTTACTAATTGTTTTAAAAATACATTTACTGCTGTACTCAAATTCATTCCCATATCTTTTAACAATTCTTGAGCTTCTTTTTTAGTGTTATCATCTATATTTATAGTTGTTGCACTCATTTCTATCACTCCTTAAAATTTATAATATATGTATATTATACATCCAAAATATTTAAAAATCAATTACTATTTAACCAATAAGAAAAAATCACAGCTAAATTAGTAACCGTGATTAAATATTTATTTATAAATTTCTCTTCTATGTGCAAAATCAATTGCGATTATAACCAATTTATCATCTTGAATATCCACAATTAATCTATAATCCATTACTCTATATCTCCAAAGCCCCTTTAAATTTCCTTTTAGAGCCTTTCCATTCTTTCGTGGATTATCGGTATCTTTTAAATTTTTAACGATATAAGAATATAGCATTTTTTGAATATTCTTATCCATTTTCTTGATTTTCTTATTCAATTTTTCAGAAATTTCTATTCTAAATCCCATTCTTTTATTGCCTCCTCAAATGGAATTGTAACTAAAGTCCCTTTCTCTTTTGCTTTTAAATATTCTTTACAAACTTCTAAATCATATTCTTCCTCTATTTTTTCCATCAAAGTTTCTTTTATTAATTGAGAAATAGAAAAGCCTTTTGCTTTTGCATAATTTTTAATAACATTTTCTTCTTCACTATTGAATCTAATTGAAATTACTGACATAATATCACTCTCCTTTAATGTTTACATTGTAGACTATAAAAGAAATAAAGTCAAGCAATAAAAATTATTCCTCTGTATTTATATATTTACCTATTGTTGCAACAAATTCTCTTGCGTCTAGGAAATAATTTGGGTACGCTTTTCGTAAGTTCTTTAAGTTCTCAACCGATACTGATACAACGTTATTTGTGTCCTCTTTGTATTCACGTTCATACATCAATAATCTCGGCTTATATTTTCTTCAGGTACTTGAATATATCTTATGCTATTGCCCTTATAATCCAATATCAATATCAAATAGCCTTCTCCTGTGATTTCCTCAAGCCGTTTGGTTATAACTCGTAAACTGCTTAAAGTTTTCAGTATATTAAATTCTCTGTTTAATTCTCTCAACTTATCCAGTTCTTTTGAAATTTCTGAAATATCTTTGTTCAATTCAATGTATTCTATCAGTTTACTTGATAATTTAAAAAATTCCCTATAATAAATGTCTCCCCCACCTGTCTTTAAAGATTGCTGTTTTATGCTGTCTATTATTTCAACTGAAGTAGCCCATTGGTGCTGTAACTTCGTTCTTATCTGCAATTCTATCTGATACCCTTCAAGCCTCTTTTCCTTTTTCCCTTGATACTTAAATATTTGATGTATTGACCTGTAGCCGTCCTCTTTTGGCTCTAAGATATAATTTTTTTCCCTAATAGATAAAAAATTATTCTTGTCTTTTTGTTTATAAACTTTATTTTTTAAGTAATTTGCCACTTCCTCTGTATCCTTTATATATTATCTTCCTTTTATCTGTATTAATTTATCTAAAAATTATGTATAAAAAAAAACACTATAATAGTGGCTCTGTGGCTGGCGTTCTTACATAACACTTAAACTTTCATTCAGTTACACAGATATACAGTCTAGTCTCCTATCTGCAATTTAATTATACATTATTTGTTGTACTTTTACAACAAAAATTTAAAATTTTTTTAACAATTGATAAACAGGTTAAATTAATAGTTGCTATTTTTCTCAAATTTCAAAATATTCTCTATCATTTCTCTAGCACTATGATAAGACTTGCTCAAATTCTTACCTTGTTCTACATCTTTCATAGCTTGATAAACTTCTTCCTTATATTTTGGCTCTCCAACATAAAAAGGTATTCTCTGCTCTCTTACTTCCTGTTTCAAGAATATATTATTGCTGTAGTTAAACTCATTCCCATATCTTTAAATAATTCTTGTGCTTCTTTCTTTGTTTTGGCATCTATTTTTATACTTGTACTAACCGTTGGCATAAAAAAATCACTCCTTTGAATATTTTATAAAAAAACATTACTATATAATAATCAGTAGTATTTATTTTTCATCCAACTTCATTATCATAACAACAAATCCATCTTCAGAAATAAAATCATCTATTTTTTCAAATCCAAACGTTCTATAAAAATTTATAAGTTTTTCAGAATTTTCACATTCTAGCCAAACATAACGTGCCGTCATTATTTTTTTTACTTCCAGCAATAAATTGAATCCAAATGAAAGCAAGTCTTTTCCTTTTATTTGTTCTTCTTTTGCTAAATTATAGTTCTTTCCTAATTGTCCAATTAAGTAACTATTTACAGTTAAATGTCCATTTTCAAGTATTTGTCCACTTTGCATTAATTTTTTCTTTCGGCTATTACTTAATTTTTCAAATCGTTCTTTGGATAAAATTAAACTTTTATTTGACAACGATAAATAACCAACTAATTTTTTATTGTTAAATACTAAATGAGTTGTTGAAACAGATTTTTTCTCAAATTCAATTGCTCGGTTATGTAAAAATTTTTCTATATCATTGTTTTCTAAACTTTTAAAATTATTTAAAAATTTATTTTTTATATTTTCCTCTGTATCATATTTCAACAATTCACTCAACGTTATCTTTTCCATCATTTAACCCCAATAATTCCTTTATTTCCTTTTCATCAGTAATTGTTCTTATTTTTACATCTGTTAAATTAGGCTTTCTATCATTCTCTAAGGCTTTTATTAAACCATCAATTTCTTTATCTGTCTTAAATTCTGGTGTTCTAAAAAAACTTATTGTAGCCATAAAAATCACTCCTTTTATTAAAAAAATATCACTATAATAGTGGCTCTGTGGCTGGCGTTCTTACATAACACTTAAACTTTCATTCAGTTACACAGATATACAGTCTAATCTCCTATCTGTAATATAATTGTATAATAAAAAAATATAGAAGTCAAGATTTTTTATTTCATAATTTTTACAACAATTTATACAAATTAAATTAATGGTTGCTAATTTTCTCAAAAAAAATTATTTGTATTTCAAAGCCACACTAAGTAGAATCAAGAAAATGGTGCTATGCTTATAGGGATGGCTTATCTAATACATCTCTTTTATTATCCATTCATATAACCTTGTATTAGCCTTGTGGTAAGTGTTTAGAAAATTTTTGGATAAATAACCTTGCCTAGACTAAAATAATGATCCTAAATTGATATAAGTTTGAATTTTTAATTTTGGAATTAATAAAAAAAGATTATCTGTATTTTAAGATAATCAATTTTTATTATAAAGTATCTAATACTATTCCCTATTTAAAAAACGGATATTTATTTTAGTTATTTGAAAATAAATATTAGGTTTAATCTACTAAAAGGATTTATAATGTATTCGTTATTAAAATGGAGTTTAGTATCAGATAAAAAAATGGGTGTGTGGATATGTAAAAATTTTTACACACCCTTATAAAATTAAAGATACAAAAAAAGTACCTATTACTTCTAGGCACTTCATTAACTTTTTTGCTACTTAATATTTTAATTGAGTATATATTTCATATCCTTTTAACAAATTTCTAGCTTTTAAGTCGACTAATTCTATCATAAATGCTAATTCATATACTTTAGCTCCTAATTTTTCGACTAATTTTACCATTGCCTCAGCTGTTCCTCCAGTTGCTAACAAATCATCCACTATTAATATTTTAGAATCTTTTTCAAAGGCATCTTTATGAATTTCTATACTATTTTTTCCATATTCTAATGAATATTCAACTCTTTCTACTTCTGCTGGCAATTTTCCAGGTTTTCTTGCGGGTACAAATCCAGCTCCAATATTATATGCAATAGCAGCTCCAAAAATAAAGCCTCTTGCATCAGCACCTACAACGTAGTCAATTCCTTTATTTTTATATCTGTCTGTAAAATCTTTTATGATAATTTCCAATCCTTCTTTATCTTTTAAAGCTGTTGTAATATCTCTAAAAATTACTCCCTTTTCTGGGAAATCTTTTACTGAACGTATTAACTTTTCCAACTTTTCTTTTTTTTCTATTGTCATTCTATTTTCCCTCTTTTCTAAATTTTATTTATACTCAATTATTAAACAATCCAAATTTTTTTGCTTTTATAATAGATATATTTGATAACCTAAACTTTTTTTATCTCTACAAAGAAGAAAGTTCCCTTGTTTCAAGATATTTATTTTATTAAATTTCTAAGTTTGTATAGTTATCAAACAGGTCTAATAAAGTGATTTACTACTGCTTACATAAATGAGAGACTTTTTAACAAATTTTGTTAAAAAATCTATTTAGTTTTTTTTATTCATTCCATAAACTTCCCAAATAATTTTTTATTTTTTCACCATTCAATAATCTCAATAAATTTTCTTTAATATTTGGATAAATTGTCATTGTTCTAAGTTCTTCTTTTGTTACAAATTTTAAATCGGTTAAAATAGCTTCATTTCCTAATTTTATAAGATTGTTATTTTTCTCATTGCGATGTATTTTAAAAAATAAATTTAAAATATGGCGTTCCTTATTAGGATAAATAGTTTCTGAAAAAAACAAAAACTCATCGACTTCTATGTCCATATTGGTTTCTTCTTTGTATTCCCGAATCAATGCTTCTTTTGCAGTTTCTCCCCATTCATTTCCACCACCTGGAATAAGCCAATATTTTTTATTATTTTTATTATGTTGAATTAATAAAATTTTGTCATCTTCAATAAGAATTCCTGCAACACGTATTCGAGGTCTATTCTTTTCCATTTTCTCTCCTTACTTCTTCTTGATCTTCCTTTTGCTCAATAATAATTGCTCTTACTCTTTCGACACGCTTATTATCTACATCCGTTACTTTTAATATAAAGTTATTTTCCTTTACCTGATCAAAAACTTCGGCAACTTTTCCTAATTTATCTTGAATATATCCAGAAATCGTATCATATTCTTCAGACAACGGGATTTCTATTTTTAATCTGTCGTTTATTTCCTCAATAGGTGTATCCCCTCTTATATCAAATATTTTTTCACGAATTTGTTGAATATTTTCCTCTTCCTGATCAAATTCATCCCTTATTTCCCCAACAATTTCTTCAAGTAAATCTTCAATTGTAACTATTCCTTGAGTTCCTCCATATTCATCAATTACAATTGCCATATGAAGCTGTTTTAACTTAAATTCTTCCAGCAATTCAACTAACGGTTTTGTAATTGGAACAAAGTAAGCCTCTTTCATAAAATCTTTTATAGGCGGATTATCTCCCGTTTGTCTATCGTAATGAAGCAAATCTTTCATATGGACTGTTCCTACAATCTTATCAATTGTTTCAGTATAGATAGGAATACGTGTGAATCCTTGATCCAAAATTTCATTCCATACATCTTCAATTTTGCTTTCTGCTTCCAATGCAAATACATCTATTCTGGGAGTAAGTATCTCTTTAACGGTTGTTTCTGAAAATTCAAAAATACTAGTTATCATCTCTTCTTCGCCCTCTTCAAATACACCGCTTTCTGTACCAGCTTTTAAAAATGTCAAAATCTCGTCTTCTGTTATCTCAAACATTTGATCTTTTACTTTTATTTTAAATATTCCAACAATAAATCTTGAAATATGTATAAATAGCCAAATTAACGGTTTTAAAACAATTCTTACTGCATTTAACGGTATTATTAATGTTTTAGAAACTCCATAAATATTATTTCTGGCGATCAGCCTTGGAACCATTTCTGAAAACAATAAAATAAAAACAATTAATACAAAAAACGAAATTCCTATATAAAGATTTTTTTCATAAATTCTTTTTATTAAATAAATTCCTGTAAAAACCATCGAAGAATAAGAAATTGTCTTTACAAATAAAAGTGTTGTAAGTAACTCATTTGGATTTTCTAACCAAAGCTTTAGCAATTCACTTTCTCTTGACTTTTCTTTTTCTTTTGAATCACTTTTTAAATGAATCTGTTTAAGTGACGACAATGCCGATTCAGCAGCTGACAAAAATGACGTAAAAAATAATAAAACTAACAATAGAACAATATTCAACCAAATCCTCTTCTCTTCCAAATTTTATCCCTTCTTTTTTTATTTTTTTATAAAAATTACTCGATAACCATTAGTACTTGACCTTTTTTTATACTATCATTATCTTTCACAAAAATCTTTTTCACTTTTCCTGAAACAGTTGATTTAACTTCATTCATAAGTTTCATTGCTTCAACTATACAAAGTATTTGACCTTTTTTTACTGTATCTCCTTCTTTTACAAATGGACCTGTTGTTGGGGTCGGTGAAGCATAAAAAGTTCCGACCATTGGTGAAGTGATTTTTGTTCCTGAAATTTCTTCTGGAGATTCTTCTTGTACTGGAGCTGTATCTTCCACTTCTTGAACTTGTACTTCCTTTGGAGCATCTGCTACTGCTGCAGGTTGAACCATTTGATTATTAAAAATAACATTTCTTTCTTTCTTTTTTTTAGTTAATGAAACTTCAAAATTATTATCCTCATACTTTACTGATTCAATTTTGTTTTCATTCATACTTTCAGCCAATTTTTCAATAAATTTAATTTTATCATTCATTCTTATCTCTCACTTTCTTTTTTTATTTTTATTTTAAGTTTATTTATTTATTTTCTGTTTGTATGACTTAAATGTGTTTTTTATTAACATTGCAATTGTCATTGGTCCAACTCCACCAGGGACAGGAGTAATAAACGAAGCTTTCTTTGAGACTTCATCAAAATCCACATCTCCACATATTTTCCCATCAACCCTATTTATTCCAACATCAATTATAACAACTCCGTCTTTTACATCTGAACCTTTAACTAATTTTGGAGATCCTGCTGCTGCTATTATAATATCCGCTTTTTGAAGTTTTTCAGATAAATTTTTTGTTCGAGAATTACAAGTCTGAACTGTTGCATGTTTTTGCATCAATAAAAGTGACATAGGTTTTCCTACAATATTACTTTGACCAATCACAACTACATCTTTTCCATCTAGTTCAATGTTATACTCTTCAAACATCTGAATTACTCCAAAAGGTGTACAAGGTAAAAATCCTGTTTCATCTCCAATCATCATTTTACCAATGCTTGTTGTATGAAATCCATCCACATCCTTTTCCGCTGAAATTGCATTTATAACTTCCAATTCATCAATATGTTTTGGAAGTGGTAATTGTACCAAAATTCCATCTACATTACTGTTATTGTTCAATTTTTTTATTTCCAGAAGCAAATCTTCTTCTGAAATGTTTTCATCAAGCCTAATCGTTTCAGAATAAAATCCAACTTTCTCACAAGCTCTCATTTTATTCCTTACATAAATTTTAGAAGCTGGATTTTCACCCACTATAATTACTGCAAGTCCCGCTTTTCTGCCAGCTTTTTTTTGCAACTCCTTGTGTGCTTCTTCAATTTCCATTAAAGTCTTTTCTGAAAGTGCCTTTCCATCAATTATAGTCATAGCTTTTCCACTAAATTTTATTTAGCAGGTTCTCCTTTCATTATTTTTTTATATTTTTTCATTTATATTATTGATTCTCCAGAAATTTAATTCTTGTAATTTTGCTGAAATATCCATATCAACAACTTTTATATTTTCATCTAACTCCAGTTTATAAGTTGTCATATTAAGTATTGCACAAATTCCGCTTTTTACAAGTCCCTCTGCTGCGATTTGTGCCTGCTGTTTTACAACTGCCAATATAGCTGTATCAATTTTTATATTAAAATCATTTTTCATGTTTTTTATAAATTTATCTACATCTTGAATATCTTGCACAACCAAATTGTTTTCAGCTATTTTCCCAATTTTATTTTTATCCTTGTCAAATATTCCAACAATTTCAAAGCCTTCACCTAGAACATCCAAATTTGATGAAAGCATTTCTCCCATTTTACCGTGTCCTACAATTATAACATTGTTAATTTTATCAATACCAAGAATTCTTGTAATAATTTCTATCAAATTATCAATATCATAACCCTTTCCACGTACACCAAACTCACCAAATGTCGATAAATCCTTACGCACTTGAGCAGAAGTTGTGTTCATAATTTTAGCAAGCTCGATTGAATTTATCTCATTATCCTGTTTTCTAACTTCTTTTAGAATAGATAGATATTCTGTCAATCTTTGTACAACTCTTTCTGAAATTTCTAATTTTTTTAATTTCATATTTCCTCCTACAAAAATTAGAGAATTATTGTCAATTCATTTAATTTAAAATTATAGCAAAAATATATAAAAATCAATAGCTTTTAAACTTCTACTTTTGTTTTAAATTAGAATTGCTATACAATAACTTTTCTCCAATTACCATCTTACGTCCATTTACAATATCTACTCCCTTTTGAAGCTTTTTACCTTCAAATTTTGCCTCCAAAATCAAAAGCCCGCCATTCGGCACTTTTATAACAGGCCCTTTTTTGTTAATAATTTCAACAACCGTTCCGTTTTCTATTTCATTTCCATTCTCTCCTTCATATCTTTTATTAATTTTTTCACTTTTGTAAATTTTTATATTCTCACCCTTCTCATTAAAAGTGTGTGCTGCTAGAAACGGATTTAATCCACGAATTTGGTTATAAATAACTTCCTTTTCATTATTCCAGTCAATTTTTGCCTGTTCCTTTGTAATCGGCTTTACCAAAGTCGCCTTGCTGTCATCTTGTTTTTCTGCCTGAACTTTCCCATTTTCAATTAATTTCAACGCTTTAGTAAGCCCCACTGCTCCCAATTCCTTCAATTTATCATGTAAAGTTCCAAGTGTATCATCTTCAGTAATTTCACAATATTCCCTTAAAATCACATCTCCAGAATCAAGACCTTCCTCAATATACATTATGCTCACACCAGTTTCAGTATCCCCATTTAAAATTGCAGAATGAATAGGCGAAGCTCCACGATATTTTGGCAAAAGTGAAGAATGAACATTTATTATTCCATACTTTGGAATATCAATTATTTCCTTTGGCAAAATTTTTCCATAAGCCACAACCACGATCAAATCAGGATTTATTTCCTTAATTTTATTTATAACTTCCTCGTCCTTCATTTTTCTAGGCTGAATAATTTCTACATTATTATCAATTCCAAACTGCTTTACAGGGGAAAATATTATTTTATTTCCTCTAGCATTTCTTTTGTCCTCTTTTGTAAAAATAAGCTGTAAATCAGTATTTTTAAACACGACTTCCAAACTTGGTATTGCAAATTCTGGTGTCCCCATAAATATTGTTTTCATTAATTTTCCCCGCTTTCTTAACTTTTTAAATCTGCTTGGCAACTTATAATTGCTGTAAAATATAATAAATGCCTATGACAAAAAGCCAATAACAGTTTTCATTATTCAGGTAAACTATTCTCACTTGCAGAAAATCTATGACTTCTTGCCAGATTTTGTTAAAAGTCACCAAACAAACCTAGTCTAAATCTCTATAAATTCTACCTTTAGAAAAGTCCTTTTTCAAAACATCTAATTTTTTAGCAACCAATCTTTTATTTAGAATCGAAAGCCTATCTGTAAACAAAATTCCTTCAATATGATCAAATTCATGTTGAAATGCTCTAGCCCACATTTCTTCCAATTCTTCAATAACTTCTTCCCCTTTTTCATTCAAATATTTCACTTTAATTTTCGCAGGACGGTTTACTCTTTTGTAAATTCCAGGAATACTCAAGCATCCTTCCTCCATATCCGCAATTTCCTCTGAAAATTCCAAAATCTCAGGATTAATAACCTTTTTCACGACTCCATCGTATTCCAGCACAAAAAATCTTTTTGCAATATCCACCTGATTTGCAGCAAGTCCCACTCCTTTAGCTTTTCTCATAAGAGCAACCATTTCATCCAAAGCTTCCCTTATGTTATCATCAATTTTTTCAACTTTTTCTGCTTTTTCACGCAAAGTTGGATGTCCATATAAAACTATTTTCATTTTTATTTTTTCTCTCCTTATTAAACTAATTATTATCCATTTTATTTTATCATATTATTTGATAAATTTTAATACAAAACATCAATTAATTTTTTATTTAATTATCCAATTTCTTAAACCCCAATTTTGTTTCTGAAATAAGCACCGCAAAAATCATCATTCCAGCCCCAATTGCTACTCTAAGCGATAATCTCTCACTTAGTATAAAAAATGCAAAAAGTGGAGCAAAAAGCGATTCTGTTGACATTAATATTGAAGCTCTTGTAGAAGTCGTATACTTTTGGCACAAGGTCTGCAATACTGTCGGTATCGCCGTTGAAAAAATTGTCAAATAAATTATCGAAACTAGCATCATTCCATCAGGCTTTTGAATTTTGCTCATATCTGAAAAAATAAAAACATTTATTACAAACAATATTCCTGCCACAAACATCTGCATAACAACCAATTTTAATGGCTCAACTTTTTTACTAAAATATCCATTCGTAGCAATTTGACCTGCAAAAAATACCGCACTTATAATCGTCAAAACATCTCCAAAATTAAGATTTGCAAGATTCATCTTCCTGTCAAAACTTATCACAGCAACTCCCATTACACAAATAACCGAAGCCAAAAATGCAAAAATATCAGGACGTTTTTTATGTAAAAGCCAAAAAATATAAGGTACAATTATAACGTTAATTGATGTAAAAAAAGCATTTTTACTGGCAGTCGTAAGCATCGCCCCATAAGTTTGGAATGCATATCCAAAAAACTGAAAAATTCCAACTATCAATCCAGCAAGAACATCCTTTTTTGTGAATTTTCCTACTCTTCTGAAAAAAATCCCATAGAGAATAAACCCTCCTACAAGAAATCTAACCGCTGATAAATAAAATGGATCAATCCCTGTATTTAATCCAATCTTCACAAATATAAACCCAAGGCCCCAAAATATCCCCACAAAAAGCAGCCCAAAATCTGCTAAATACTGTTTCACACAATTTCTCCTTACTGTACTTTAATCTGCATTATTAAAAAACTTCCTATAAATATCCATTTTCAAAAATTCATTTTCTATTTTCCCATCATTTTTTTCTAAATATTCCATTACAAAATCATGCACAAATTTTATTTCTTTTACATTTTTTACAATGTCTGTAAAAATCATATCAGACACTCCACTTTGCCTTGTTCCCAAAATTTCTCCTGAATTACGTAGCTTCAAGTCTTCTTCAGCGATTTTAAATCCATCTGTTGTTTCTTCCATAACTTTTAGCCTTTTTGACGAAATCTCATTTGTTGTTTCTGATTCTAAAAAGCAGTAGGACTGGTATTTCCCACGTCCAACCCTTCCACGCAGCTGATGAAGCGAAGAAAGTCCAAATCTTTGTGCGTCACGGATTACCATAATTGAGGCATTTGGCACGTTTACTCCAACTTCAATTACTGTTGTAGAAACTAAAATATCTAGCTCATGATTTTTAAACTGTTCCATAACCTTTTGCTTTTCCTTGTAATTTTGCCGTCCGTGCATAAGTCCAATTTTTCTATTTGGAAAAATTGAAATATATTCCTCATAAGTTTCCTGTGCAGATTTTACATTCAAAGTTTCACTTTCTTCAATTAATGGCGATACTATATAAACTTGCCGTCCATCTTTCATTTTCTTTTCCATAAAATTATACATTTTTTGCCTGTCAATTTCATTTTGTATCCACTTTGTCTTAATCGGACTTCTTCCAGCAGGCAGCTCATCAATAATTGACACATCTAAATCTCCATAAATTGTAAGAGCAAGCGAACGTGGAATTGGAGTGGCACTCATAACAATAAGATTAGCAAGATTTCCCTTGTCACGCAAAAGTTTTCTTTGCGTTACTCCAAATCTGTGCTGCTCATCAATTACAATTAATCCTAGATTTTTGAAAATTACATTATTCTCAATTAAGGAATGTGTCCCAATTACAATGTCAACAAGCCCTTCTTTTATTTCGTTCAAAAGTTTTTCCTTTTTCTTACCCTTTACACTTCCAGTCAAAAGTTCTACTCGTATGTCAAGATTCATAAACTCATCTACAATTCCTAGATAATGCTGTGTAGCAAGAATTTCTGTAGGTGCCATAATTACACCTTGATAATTGTTTTCAACCATATAAAGAAGCATTATAAACGAAACAATCGTCTTTCCAGAACCAACATCTCCCTGAATTAGCCTATTTACAATCTTTCCAGCTTTTAATTCAGAATAAATCTCCTTTATTACACGTTTTTGTGCCTTTGTCAAATCATAATCCAGACTTTTTATAAATTTAGTCACAAGACTTTTTTTATCTTCAAGTTTGTAAATATTTTTATTTGCCTTGTCAACGCTGAAACGATTTTGCAAAATTCCCATTTCCAGAAGCAAAATTTCTTCAAGCATAAATCTTTTCTGTGCCTTGCTTTGCTTTTCCTCATTTTCTGGAAAATGAATATTCAAGATTGCTTCTTTTCTTGCTAACAATTTCCCTTTTTGCAAAAATTCTTTTGGCAAGTTTTCCTGTAGTAAATATCCATAATCCATAAGGGCATTTTCTATAGCTTTTCTGATTGCCTGCTGTCTAAGCGACTCTGTAGAAGGATAAATTGGCAATATCTGCTTTTGTTTTTGCATATCAAAGCTATCCAGCTTGATTTTTTTATATTCAGGATTTATAAGCTGAAATTTCATAGTTTTTCGTACTTTCCCATAAACTGTAATCTCATCCCCAATATGAATCCCATTTTTCACAAACTTATTATTAAACCACACAAGCTCAATCATTCCGCTATCATCGCTCAAAACTGCCCTAAACATAGTCCTTCCAGCCTTTATATACTGATTAACTGCATTCACAATAGTCCCTTGCAAAATTACGAATTCACCTTCCAAAATTTCCTCGATTTTCTTATGATTAGCCCTATTTTCATAAGCTCTTGGAAAAAAATAAAGCAAATCATAAAGTGTAAAAACTCCTAGTTTTTTAAATTTGGGAATATTTGTTTTTGTAACTCCTTTTATTTTTAAATCTTCTAAATTTTCATAAAGCAAATTATATGTATTCATCGTTATCTTCCGCCTTATTTTTATTACTTTTCCATTAAAATCTGAATTTATAGCCAATCCACTTCCAAATTTGAATAAAAATAAATAAAATATATTTTCTATTTTTCAAATAGAATTTAGTATCAAACTAAAATTACTATATACAAATTATAGTAAAACTGATTTAAGACTAAACTCAAAAGCTATGACTATTTTACTATAATAATACCATAATTTATTTAATTTTTCCATATTCTGAAAAAAATAAAACTGTCTCAACATTCTGAAACAGTTCAATTTTTTTATTTTTAAAATTTCCTATCCATATAAAAACATGGAATAAAGTCAATAGACTAGCTATAACCTGAGCTTTTATTCATACTTCAAATTAGAATCGCTAACATCAGTCTTATTTATTTTCAATAATTACTGTTTTAGGATCAACTTTATTTCCGTAAACAGGGGCAAGAGTAGCTTTATATGCCTTCTTAAAGAATCCTTCTTTAGTAAGGGAATCTATTTCAGTATTTAACCATTCAAGTAGCTCCTTATTTCCTTTTCTTACAGCTGGAGCAATGTAATCTTGTTCTCCCAATTCTTTAATACCTACAACAAATCCAGGATTTTCTGTCGCCCATGCAAATACTAATGTGTTGTCATGTGCAAGTGCGGCTCCTCTTTTATCTAACAATGCATTAAATGTTTCTGTATTCTGGTCATATTTTAATAATTCTATATCTGGATAATTTTTAGTAAAGTAAATTTCTGCTGTCGTTCCTTTATTAACAATTAACTTTTTACCTTTCAATTGCTTTACATCTGTTATTGGAGCACCTTTTGGAGATACAATCCCTAATGATACTTTCATATAAGGTTTTGCAAAATCAACTTTTTGTTTTCTTTCGTCCGTTACTGTAAAGTTTGCCAAAACAATGTCAACTTTGTTTGACAGCAAATATTCCACCCTATTTGCAGCTTCCATTGTAACAAATTCTATTTTATTTTCATCACCTAATAAATCTTTAGCAAGCCTTTTTGCCAAATAAATATCATACCCTTGATTTTTCCCATTTTCATCTACAAACCCAAATGGCGGCTTATCTCCAAATACTCCAATTCTAATTTTCCCTGCTTTTTTTATAGCCTCAATTGAACCTGGCTGAACACTTCCCTTTCCACCTTTTCCACAGCTTATTGCAAACACTCCTAAAACTAAAATTGCAATAATTTTTACAAACCTTTCAAAATTCTTTTTCATAGTTACCTCCAAGTTTATTTATTTTTTTGTTTTTTTATAAATTAAATCAGTAAAGCCGATTCTACTTTATCTTTCTTTTCAAAATTAAATATATTCAAAAACTTTTTAGCCCGTTCAGTCTTTGGATTGCTAAAAAATTCTATTGGATAATTTGTTTCAACAATTTCTCCAGAATCCATAAACACTATTCTATCTGCAACTGCTTTGGCAAATTCCATTTCATGAGTAACGATTATCATTGTCATACCTTCTTTTTCCAGTTCCAGCATTACATCTAGCACTTCTCTAACCATTTCAGGATCAAGTGCTGCTGTTACTTCATCAAACAGCATAATTTCTGGATTCATACATAATGACCTTATAATCGCTATTCTTTGTTTTTGTCCTCCTGACAACTCTCTTGGATAAGAATCCTTTTTATCAATCAATCCCACTCTTTCCAGCAGTTTTTCCGCCTGTAGCGTAACTTCCTTTTTATCTCTTTTTTGCACTTTAAGCGGCCCTAAAAGCAAATTTTGCATAACTGTCATATGATCAAAAAGTTCATAACTTTGAAAAACCATACCTATTCTTTGACGGATTAAATGCCATTTTGTCTTGTCCTTATTAATAACATTTCCTTGCAATTTTATTTCTCCAGACTGAATTTCCTCAAGTCCATTTATGCATCTTAAAAGTGTACTTTTCCCACATCCAGATGGTCCTAATATTACGACAACCTCGCTTTTATTTACTGAAAGAGAAATTCCCTTTAGTGCAGGTATACCTTTTTTATATTCTTTTTTTATATCAGAAAGTTCTAACAAAACTTCTGAGTCTGCCATTTTTCTTACCTCCATTTCTCTCTTTTACTCTATCTTTACCATTTATCATGTTTTTTAAACAGCCCATTTTTTTTCTAATTGTTTTGACAATAATGTAATCGGATAGCAAATTATAAAATATAAGAAAAATATGAATAAATACACCCAAAATGGTGCCATTGGATTTTTTCTGCTTGAATATTCTATAATTTGTCGCCCTATTTTCAGAACTTCTGCAACTTCAATAAAAATTGCAAGCGAAGTTGTCTTAATCATTCTTGTTATAAGATTTACAGCGGCTGGTGCGATTCTTCTTGCAGCCTGAGGAAGTAAAATATATCTATAAACTTGACTGGCATCAAGCCCTAAAGCCTTTGCACTTTCCTCTTGAATCTTTGGAAGTGAAATAATCGCTCCTCTCACAATATCCATCATTTCAGCCGTTCCCCAAATCACAAACACTATTATTGTCGTAGTTTCTGAGTCAATACTTAAATCAAAACCTTTTGCAACTCCAAAATAAATTATAAAAAGCCACACAAGCAAGGGAATTATTCTCATGCTCTCTAAATAAAACTTCAATATTCCATAAATAATTTTATTTTTTGAAGTCATAACTATTCCCAAAATTATTCCAAATAATATTGAAAATATAATTGAAATAATGGCAATTTTTCCTGTTACAGCAAGTCCTTCCATAAGCCTTTGAAAATTGACTCCTTTAAAAATAACATCAATCCCCGACAGTTGCATATCTCATTCTCCTTTCAATAACTGTTAAAATAATCGAAACTGGCAAAATAATAATCAGATATGCCACAACAAGCATAAACAGACTTTCATTTGTCTTGTAATAAAGCCCTATCAAATCCCTTGTCAAATACATCAGTTCCATCAAAGCCAAAATTCCTATTACCGAAGTTTCCTTCAACAAAAATATTATATTTGCCTCTATTGCTGGAAAAGAAGCCGTTAATGCCTGTGGCAAAATTACATTGGTTACAAGCTGAAATTCTGTAAGCCCAATACTAAGTCCAGATTCTCTCTGTCCCTTCGTAACTGATTCTAGCCCGCTACGAAATGCCTCACACATATAACTTCCACCCAAAAATGATAACCCTATCACAGCACAAGTATGCGAATTAAACGTAATTCCAATCTTAGGAAGCCCAAAATACAGAAAAAACAACTGTATTACAAGCGGCGTATTTCTTGAAATCTCAATATAAACTCCCACAATCTGCCTAACAACTGGCATCTTATAGTAAAGCACCAATGCACAAATTATTCCAATCAATATCGAAAATACAATTCCCAAAATTCCAATAAACACAGTTAATTTCATCGCTTCTAAGTATTTAGGAATGTTTTCTATTATAAAATTAAAGTCCATTTTTCGCTTTTCCTTTCCAAAATTTTTCTTTATATTTTATTTTCTCTATCAGTATATTTGTATATAAAAATATTATACTATAAAAAATTTTATTTGTAAAGATTTATTTTTGTACATATACTCAAATCTATATAAAATTAAACTATTAAAAATCATATAAACTTAGGCTTTAGGTAAAATAGCCATAGCTAATAAATTTCAGTTTTAAATTAGCTTTACTATATTTTACTCTTTCCTATTTTAATAAAAAATCACAGCTAAATTAAACAACTGTGATTTTCTAATAAAAATACTTTATTTTATCCTAATATATACCCTTTAAATAAAAGTCCAACAGCAATTCCTAAAACACTTCCCCAAAATACTTCTATTGGAGTATGTCCTAAAAGCTCTTTAAATTTTTCGTTAATAATCTCTATCCCGTCATTATGCTCAATAGCATCTACCAGTCTATTTAAGGCTTTTGCATGCTTTCCTGCCTGCTGTCTTACTCCAGTCGCATCATACAGTACAATTCCAGCAAAAACCATTGAAATCGCAAATTCAATTGAACTAAATCCCTTTAACAAAAATACACCTGTTGCAAGGGAAACTACTGTTGAAGCATGAGAACTCGGCATTCCGCCAGTCTGGATAAGCCTTGCCCATTGAGGTTTTTCACCCTTTAATAAAGGGAAAAAAACTTTGTAAAATTGTGCCGAAAGACATGAAATTACTGCAACATCAAGCAATCTATTTCCAAACACTATTCCTCCACTCATTTATTTTTCCTCTCTATTTTTCTATTTTTTAGTTTTACTTTTTTTATTTAGAAAATTATCTGTATTTACCACAAGTTTTCAATGATAAAAATCATTAATCAATTTTTATAAAATCTTGCTTTTTTTAATAATAAATTTTGAAAGTTATATAACTTTTTTATATTTTAAATATTTTAGATAATCATCCCTTTAGTTTTCAGAACTGACAAATAATTCAAATATATTATATTTTTTAATTTTTTTGAAAAATTTTATTAAATTCAGGAGTAATTTTTGCATCTTTTTTATATTTAGGCTTAAAAAAGATTAGTACATTTCCTATCTTGTCAACAAATACTGATTTTGTACTGCGAGCAATTTCATTTGCCATTTCCCTGTCAAATTTAACTGATGAATTTTGTAATATTTTTACTTTTATTAATTCTCTTTTTTTTACAACTTCTGCAATTGAATTCAATACATTCTCATCAATTCCATCTTTTCCAATTCTTACAATTGGATCCAAATTATGTGCTAATTTTTTTAAAAAAGCTCTCTCTTTACTTGAAAGCTGTATCATTCTAAACCTCCATTATAATTGGTAAAATTATAGGCTCTCTATCTGTTTCTTTATTAAGGAAGTCTCCAATTTTTGCCCTTATTTTTTGTTTAATTTTTCCAATTTCCTTTATTCCTTCATTTTCCATATTATTAAGCTCAAGCCTAACAAGTTTCTTTGTTTCAGAAAGCAAGCTTTCTGCATCTTTATTGTATACAAATCCACGTGTTACAAGTTCTACCTGCTTATTAAATTTTCCATTTCTATATTGAGAAATTGTAATAATTACAATCCCATCATCTGCAAGATTTTGTCTATCTTTTAATACAGCATTTCCAACGTCACCTATTCCAAATCCATCAATAAATGTTGCTCCACTTGGCACTTTTCCAACAGATCTAAAACTATTTTTAGACAATTCCAATTTTGCTCCATTTTCTGTTAAGATAACATTTTTTTCAGGTATTCCAACTGCCATTGCCAGTTCCTTATGTTTTTTTATCATTGCATATTCCCCATGAACAGGTAAAAAATATTTAGGTTTTACAAGATTTAACATAACTTTTTGTTCTTCTTGGCAACCATGTCCTGATACGTGGATTCCTATTCCTTTTTCAAAAACAACATTTGCATTACGTTTCATAAGCTGATTAATATTTTTTGTAGCAGCTTTTTCATTTCCAGGAATTGGAGTTGCTGAAATTACAACTGTATCTCCTTCTCTTAATGAAATATGCTTATGTGTTCCATTCGCAATTCTTGAAAGTGCTGCAAGTGGTTCTCCTTGTGTTCCAGTACATAATATCAGTACTTTGTCTGCTGGATAAGTTTCAACTTTATCAATATCAATCATTGTATCTCTCGGTATTTTCAAATATCCAAGATTTGAACATATTTCAAAGATTTTTACCATACTTCTTCCATCAATTGCAATTTTTCTTTGATGTTTTGTTGCAATATTTACAATTTGCTGTAATCTATGGACATGTGAAGCAAAAGCTGCCAAAATTATTCTCCCTTTGGCTTTTGCAAATTCGTCCTTCAAGCTTTCTCCAACTGTTCTTTCAGATGGTGTAAATCCTGGTATTTGTGCATTTGTACTATCTGAAAGCAAAAGATCTACACCTTCTTCTCCTAACTGTGCAAATCTTCCAAAGTCAAATCCTTCTCCATCAACAGGCGTCAAATCAACCTTAAAATCTCCAGAATGTAAAATAGTTGCCGCAGGTGTCTTAATGCAAATTGCATAACAGTCTGCAATACTATGAGTTACACTTACAAATTCAACTGTAAAGTATTTTGATACTTTTAAAATAGTTCTTCCGCTAATAACTTTTTCTTTTGGTAATTTTGCATCTTTTTTTTCAAATTTTGCTTTTGCAAGTGCAAGTGTTAATCTTCCCCCATACATCGGTATATTTTCCGTCCCTAATTTCTGATAAAAATAAGGGATCGCTCCTATATGATCTTCGTGTCCATGTGTCAATAAAAGTCCTTTTATTTTATGACGGTTTGATTCCAGATATGAAAAATCAGGAATTATTACATCTATTCCCAAATGTTCATCTTCTGGAAATGTAAGACCAGCATCCACCACAATAATTTCATCTTTATATTGAAAAGCTGTCATATTTTTTCCAACTTCTTCAATACCACCAAGTGGAATTACATACATTTTTTCTTCTTTCCCGTCCACTTTTCTGTCTATGTGTACATTCCTGTCATTTACTCTTGGAATATAACGTATTTCATTTTTTTCATCTAAATGTCTTCGGCTTGTATTTTTCCTTCTAAATCTTTTCATTCCAGATTTTATTTTACTAACATCTTCCTTTTTGGAAAAATTTCTTTTTAATGTTTGATTTCCAAAATCGCCTTTTTCTCTTTCTGACATTTAGTAAACACCTCCTTTATTTTAATTTTTTACATTTTTATTATTTTTATTTTTCCCTGCTTGCTTTTTATTTTCTTCTTCTTGTTTCTTTTTATCAGCCTCATGTTTTTTCAAAACATATTTATCTCTATATTTATATATAAATTTTTGTGCCATAGATCCTGAAGCTACTCCTCCATATCCTCCACCTTCTACAACTGACACAAATACAATCTGAGGATTATCAGATGGAAAATACCCTGCAATCCATGAGTGGTTATCTACAAATCCTGAATTTTGTGCAGTTCCTGTTTTTGCTGAAACTGGATAATTCGGAATATATAACACTTTGGCTGTTCCTCCTGGACCACTTACTGGCAATCTTAATGCATTTTGTAATAATTTTAAATTCTTTGGACTTACCTTCAATTTTTTTAATACCACAGGTTTATTATTTTCAACTTTTCCTGAATATGTCACAAATCTATCAACAACTGTAGGTTTCAATTTAACGCCATTATTAGCTATAGTTTGATAAACTGATGCAATTTGAATTGGAGTTGCCAAAACATAACCTTGACCAATTGACATATTTATCAAATCTCCAGGTAACCATCTCTGATCCTGCTTTTTCTTAAATCTCTTTTTCTTCCATTCAGGACTAGGTAATGTTCCCGATAATTCCCCAGGAATATCAATTCCTGTCTTAGATCCAATTCCAAATTCCTTTGCATATTTTACAATATTGTTAATTCCAGCTTTTTGCGAAAATACATAATAATAGGTATTTACAGATTGTTCTATAGATTTTGCAAAATTGGTAATTCCATTTCCAGATTTATGTGAATCTCTAAATATTAATTTACCATATCTATATTGTCCTGTCGAGTTTACTGTCGCATAAGGGGAAATTCCAGATTGCAGTATTCCCATTCCTGTTACAGCTTTAAAAGTCGATCCTGGTGGATAAAGTCCTGCAATTCCTTTATTTACAAGTGGCTTCGCTTTTGAATTTACTAATTCAGTCCATTGGTTATCAGGTATTCTTGAACTTAACAAATTCAAGCTGATTTCAGGATTACTTACAAATGTAATTATTTTCCCAGTTTTTGCTTCCATTGCAATAAATGCCCCACTTTTACCTGAAAAGGCATCAGTCATATATTTTTGCAGTTCCATATCAATTGATAAGTAAACATTTTTTCCAGCAACACTTTCTGTTGTTTCTATTTGTCTTATAACATTTCCTTTAGCATCAACTTCAACGTTTTCTTTACCGTCTTGACCTTTCATTTCTTTGTCATAAGAACGTTCAACACCTTTTTTACCAATTAAATCACTATTTCTATAACCATCCTTTTCCAGCTCTTTAAATTCCTTTTCACTAATAGGTTTCACATATCCAATAACATGAGAAGCAAGTGCATCTTGAGGATAAAATCGCTTATTATATTCCACAATATCAATTCTATCATTATTAATTTTTTCGATTGCTTTTAATGCTACTTGCTTATCCAAATCTTCAATAACAAGTATTTTTTTATCAGTTCCCATTCTTTGCTGCTTATAAAATCTGTCTATAAGATAATCTACCTGAGACCCTGTAATCTGACTTATGGTATTTATATCTTCCATTGTTTCTTTTATACGTTTTGCAACAGCCTTACGTTCCTTTGAAAGTCTTGCATCCATTTGCTCTGACGTCATTCCCTTAACTTCTTTTAAAAGTTTCAAATCATTTGGATCTAGCGTATATGTATGTAAATGTATCAACTGATACCCCGTCATATTTTTAGCAAGCAACTTGCCTTCCCTGTCGTAAATTTCTCCACGTGTAGCTTTTATTATATTTGTTCTAATTCTATTTTGCAATGCCTGTTCTGCATACTGTGAAGCTTCTAATATCTGCAATGTAAACAAACGGGCAATTAATATTAAAAAAACTGCTCCAACAAGAACAAGAAAAGCAATAAACCGTACATTTTTTTCTTCTTTGTCTAATTCTCTCATAATTTCCCTCTTTATAATTTATCTATTCTATTTTCCCTCATTCACGCCATTATAAAAATCATCCAGTCTGTAATACTCTCTGGCATCCTTACTAAATACACTTATAACCAAGTCTCCAGCATCAATAAGAACCCAATTTGCTTCCTCAAGACCTTCCACATTTCTCACATTTTCAAGACTCTTCTTTATATCAGTCGCTATTGCTTCAATATTTCTTGAAGAACTTCCAGTACACAATATTGAATAATCAAAAAACGGTGATTTTCCTCTCATGTCATAAACTTTTATATCCTGTGCCTTTTTATCTTCCATAATATCAATTATTTCTTGAACTTGCTTTTCATAATTATTATTCACTTCACTCATTCTAAAAATTTCCTTTCTTTTTTAACATTATTTAGTGAACTACTCCCGCTTTTAGAATCGGGAGCTTCTTGGGAACTATCTGCGTATGACTAGCCAAATATATTTACCAAGCTCTTCGGGTAGTTCCTACCCTGATATATTTAGTGTAATACATTTTGCTATAAATATCAATCAAAAATGCAATTCATCTCCCACTTATAGAAAGCCTACGACTTCTTGCTATCTTTTTGTTAAAAAAATTTTATTTGAATATAAAAAAAATTATTACAATATCTACTACTACCGTATATTATATTATATATTCAACTAATTTTCAATTTATTTCTTAAATTTGACAGAATAAATTATTTAGGGAAAATCAAAAATTATATTTTAAGTTTTTTATATTACTGACAATAACATTTTTCCTCTTTTAAGCAAAAATATCATTATAATATCGCTGCAACATTTTCTATCTATTTTTTAAAAAATTTGCTTATGCCTAAACAGCTTTATCAGCACATAAAAATTCTATTGCAATAAATACTTTATGTAAAAATCTACTCTGTCCTTAAATTTTAATAAAATAAAAAATCATATATAAAAATTAGCAATAACGCCACAAACAACGATTGCTGCTGTTTCCGCTCTTAAAATCCGTTTTCCCAAGCTAATTTCTATTGCCTTTTTATTTTTTAAAAAATCAACTTCATCCGTTGTAATCCCACCTTCAGGTCCAATTATGTATAAAATATTTTTATCTTCTTTTTTTATTATTTCTGATAAAGATTTTGATTCATCACTATTTTCATAAGCAAAAATTATTTTATCATATTTTTGATAATCAATTTCTGAAAGTTTTTTTACAGGTGTAATTTCAGTAAATTTTATGCCTCTGCATTGTTTCAATGTTTCTCTTACAACCACATCCCATTTTTCCTTTTTTTCATTAATTCTTACAACAACTCGTTCAGTTTTTAAAGGAATTATGCGATTTACACCAATTTCTGTCAGTTTTTGTATTGCCAAATTCATTTTATCATTTTTCAAGATTCCTATTGCAACATCAATATTTACACTCAAAGAATAACTATCTTCTTTTTTTTCCAATATTTTTACAGCTATTTCCTTTTTTGAAATTTCAATAATTTTTGTAAAATATTCGTATTCCCCGTCAATTACCCGCAATTCATCACCTATATTTAAACGATACACATTTTGAACATGATTACAGTCTGATCTGTCTTTTATTAAAATTTTTTCGTTATTTTCATCAATATTTTCTTTTTCTGCTATTACTGTCAACAACAGCTTTTCACCTCATTTTTTTATTTAAATATCATTTCCCATTTAAATAGCAGATTTACTATAAACTTTTGGGAAAGGTCCTAAATCCAATAGATATATTCAATAACCTAAGTTTTTTATTTTTTTCCGCTAAATATTTTTTCAATTCCTAAATGGTTATATCCTAATTCTGTCACGACTCTTCCACGTGGAGTTCTTTTTATAAACCCAATTTTTACAAGATACGGCTCATAAACCTCCTCAACTGTCCGTCTGTCCTCCCCGAGCAAAAGCGACAAAGTTTCAATTCCAACAGGTCCTCCGTTATAAACATTTATAATCGACAGCAAAATATTCCTGTCAAGTTCATCTAGGCCATTGTCATCCACTCCTAGTAATCTCAGGATTCCATCCACACTTTCTTTTTCCAGAACTCCCGAACCTTCCACAAGTGCAAAATCTCTTGCTCTTTTCAATAGCCTGTTCGCAATTCTAGGTGTTCCTCGACTTCTTTTGGCAATTTCTGTAATTCCATCTTCATCATAAGAAATATTAAGAATATTCGCCCCTCTTCGTATAATCTCCTTCAATTCCTCCAGCTTATAATATTCCATCCTATGAGTAACTCCAAATCTATCTCGAAGCGGCGTACTTAACTGCCCTGCCCTAGTAGTCGCTCCAATTAAGGTAAATTGTGGTAATTCCACACGTATACTTCTAGCAGATGGCCCTTTTCCGATAAGAATATCCAGTTCCCCATCTTCCATCGCAGGATATAAAATTTCCTCCACCGATGTATTCAATCTATGAATTTCATCAATAAATAAAATATCATTTTCTTCCAAAGACGTCAAAATAGCCGCCAAATCCCCTGCTTTTTCCAATACAGGCCCAGTTGTTACTTTCAGATTTACCCCCATTTCTGTGGCAATAACTCCTGCAAGTGTAGTTTTCCCCAGTCCTGGCGGCCCATATAACAAAATATGATCAAGTGACTCATTTCTCATTTTAGCAGCCTTTATGAATATATTCATCTTCTCTTTCAAATCCTGCTGGCCAATATACTCCTTAAATGTCCTTGGCCGTAAACTTTTTTGAATATTGTCCTCCCCTAATTCCTTAGTTTCCAATATTCTTTCTTCATTCATTCCTTCTCCTCAATAATTTTTCTTTATTTACTTAAACTTTTGCTATTTATAAGTTAATTCTTTAAATACTCTAGTTATATTTACCTAAATCCTATAAAATAAATTTATTAATAAGTATTTTTCTTCGAGTTTTATATTTTTTTAACTTTAAAGAAAATCAATTTCTATTTTCCTTTTGAGCTTTTGTAATAAACTTTAAACTGAATAAATTTATATATGTTAAAATAATTTATATTCAAAAGCAAGTTTTATTTTTCTTCTATAAAAAAGTTTTGTATAGAGCCTGGTTGTAAAGGCATGGCGTTTGACGCCCTTACGTTAAAATAAATTAAAAATATAAAAGGAAAAATATTATTAATTAAAATAATCCATAATAAAAATTAAAATATTATTTTATATCTGTTTTAATAATAGCATTATAAAAAACTGAAATAATGCAATTATTCCTCCCAATACTCCACCAATAATTTCAATATGCTTCAATTCATTCTTAGATACAGACAAAATTATTTTTTCCATTTCTTCTAATGAGAAATTTTTCATTTTTTCAAGCATAATTTCCTTAAAGTCAATTTTATCTTCCGCAATTTTTAGGATTTCTTCCACTATTTCCTCTTTATTTTCCAAAATTGATTTTTTAAAATATGCTTTTATTTTTTCAATTAATGAATCATTTAAAAACATTTTTAATAGCGGATTTTTTTCTAATATACTTTTTTTCAGCTTTTCTCCTATAATTTTGTCCAATAATTTATCCAAAACTTCATCATTTATGACATCATCATCTTTTAATTTTTCAGTAATGTATTTTACCGAAATAAGTTCCTTTTCTATTGTTTCTGCTATATTTTCTGAAATTTTATCTCTATTTTTGGGAATTAATCCCTGTATTTTGAAAAATAGGAAGTTTACTTCCTTATAGGGCCTAAATAACAATTTTATAGCCAAATAATTTGTAAACCATCCTATGAGTATTCCAACAAAAACCATTATGGCAAGTTGGATTAACAAATTTTCCAATTTTTCCTCCATTTTTTTATAGACATCTATAAATATCAAGAAATATTTTAAGTCCTTGTAATTTAACCAACTATTGCTTTTCCATATTCCTTACATTTTTCAATTTTTTCATCATCATCAACAGCTAAATGAATAATAAGACCATCATTCACAACTGAAAGTCCTTCATTTGTGATTTCTTCACGCCAAGTGTCCATCCATCCACCTTGTCCCCAGTCGTACGAACCAAATAGTCCAATTGTTTTCCCAACAATCTTATCTTTTATTCCTTCAAAGAATTCTACCATTTCAGGTGCAACTTCCTCTGCTCCAACTGCTGGCGATCCAAATGCGATAAAATCAGCATCTATTGCACTCTCATCAGCTTCTTCTACATTTATAAGTTTAACATCAGCTCCAGCATTTTCTGCACCTTCACCAATATATTTTGCTATTTCTTCAGTATTTCCAGTACCTGTATAATAAACTATGTTTAATGTTGCCATATTTTTCCCCTTTCTTTAATCATTCTCAAAAATCTATAAAATTCTACTAACAAAAATTTTTTTATTTTGTCAATCTATAAGTATCTCTTGCAATTACAAGTTCTTCAGCAGTCTCAATTCTATAAATTTTGACTTTTGAACTTTCTGAAGATAATTCCACATTTCCAGATAATCTTTGTGCATTCTTTTCTTCATCTAAATCAATTCCAAAAAACGAAATTCCTTCACAAATACTTTTTCTCGCTCCAACAGAATTTTCTCCAATTCCACCAGTAAATGCAATAGCATCAATACCGTTCATTGCAGCAATATAAGCTCCTATATAAAGCTGAATTCTATAACAGAACATGTCATAAGTCAAAACAGCCTTTTCATCTCCTGCTTTTTTAGCCGCATCTAAATCACGAAAATCCGAACTTTCTCCAAACATTCCTAAAATACCAGATTTTTTATTTATTCTGTTATTCATTTCATCCAAAGAAAGCCCTCTTTTTCTCATAACATATATAACAGAAGCGGGATCCACATCTCCAGTTCTAGTTCCCATCATAACTCCTGCAAGCGGTGTCATTCCCATTGATGTATCTACAACTTTACCATTTTGAACTGCTGAAATACTTGCTCCATTTCCAAGATGGCAAACTATAATTTTAGAATTTTCTTTACCTAACATTTTTCTTGCTATTTCACTTACATATCTATGAGAAGTCCCATGAAAACCATACTTTCTCACTTTTAATTCTGTGTAGTCTTCATAGGGATAAGGATACATGTATGCTTTTGCTGGCATTGTTTGATGAAATGCAGTATCAAATACTACCACATTTTTCTTTCCAGGAAGCAATTTTTGAATAACTTTTATTCCCATTATATGAGCTGGGTTGTGTAAAGGTGCAAGCGGTGCAATCTCTTCAAGATTTTTCATAACTTCATCATCTACAAGTACAGACTCTCCATAATATTCTCCACCATGGACAATTCTATGACCTATTGAATCAATTTCATCTGTGCTTGAAATTACTCCTATTTTTTCATCTTGAAGTGTCTTTAATATTAGTTCCACTGCAACTGTATGATTTTCCATAGGAATTTCCATTTCACTAATTTTTTCTCCTGTTATTAAATTCTTATAACTAAAAATCGGATTTGCAATTCCTATCCTCTCACAATTCCCTTTAGCCAACGACTGTTCATTAGTCATGTCAATAAGTTCAAATTTTGCAGATGAACTTCCACAATTTATTACTAAAACTTTCATTTTCTCCTCCAAATTTATGTTTTTGCTTTTTATTTTTTTAATAAGGGTTCTTGCCCCTTTACTACTAATACTATTATTGCTTAAACAATTATATATAAACCCTTCATTTAAATAGAAACAGTATAACTTCAATTTTAATTAATTTTTTACCAAAAAAAATTACATTTCAGATTCCACAGCTGTAATTGCTACAACTTCCACTATATCTTCCACACTGCATCCTCTTGACAAATCGTGAACTGGTCTTGCCAATCCTTGGATTAACGGTCCTAATGCTTTTGCCTTTGCCAATCTTTGAGTTAATTTATAACCAATATTTCCTGAATCCAAATCAGGAAAAATCAATACATTTGCCTGTCCTGCTACTTTTGAATTAGGAGCTTTTGCAGCAGCTACTTCTGGAATAATTGCCGCATCCAGCTGTAATTCCCCATCAAAGTCAAAATCAACGTTTCTAACTTTCAAGATTTCAATTGCTTCCCTAACTTTGCTTACAGACACTCCATCTGCGCTTCCCTTTGTGGAAAATGATAGGAATGCCACTTTAGGTTCTTTTATTCCAGCAGTAAATCTAGCTTTTTCTGCAGCAGAAATTGCAATATCAGCTAGCTGCATTGCTGTAGGATCAGGGATTACTCCACCATCTGAATATACAAATGTTCCATTATCTCCAAATTCAGGTGTATTTGTTATCATAACAAAAGAACTTGATACTGTTTTTAACCCTTCTCTTGGTCCAATTACGTGAATTGCCGCTCTTAAAACGTGTGCTGTTGGAGAAGATGAACCTGCTACCATTCCATCAACTCTGCCTTGATGTACAAGCATTGCTGCAAAATATCTTGGATCTGACATAAGTGTTGCTTTTGCAGTCTCAAATGTCATTCCCTTTTTTTCTCTTCTCTTTCTCAAAAGTTCCGACATATCATCAATTGTTGCACAAGAATCAGGATTGTAAAATATTGCACCTTCTAGTGAAACACCTATTTTTTTTGCTTTTTCCTTAATTTTTTTCTCATCTCCAACTAAAGCAATTTTTGCAATTCCTTCGTTAATAACTTTTTCAGTTGCACGTAAAACTCTTTCATCATCTGTTTCAGGTAAAATAATAGTTTTATTTAACTTTTTAGCCCTTTCTTTTAATTCATTTGTTAATGTGTTCATAAATCTATCTTCCTTTCTTGTTTTTTTATTAGTCAAACATAGCTTCAACAAATTCCTTTGTATCAAATTCCCGTAAATCCTCAATTCCCTCTCCGACACCTATAAATTTGATTGGTTTTTTCAGTTCTTCTGTAATTGGAAAAATAATTCCACCTTTTGCCGTTCCATCAAATTTAGTTAAAATAATTCCTGTCAAATCTACAATTTCATTAAATATTCTAGCCTGCTCTAATCCATTTTGCCCAGTTGTACTGTCAATTACAAGCAATGTTTCAAAGTCAGTCTCTCCAGATTGTTCACGTATAATTTTATTTATTTTTTCAAGCTCTTTCATCAAATCACGTTTATTGTGAAGTCTTCCAGCCGTATCCAGTATCGCCACATCAAATCCACGATTTTTTGCAGTTTTTACAGTATCAAAAATTACAGCGGCAGGATCGCTTCCATGTGCCTGTTTTATAACTTCCACGCCAGTTCGTTTTCCCCATTCTTCAACTTGTTCAATCGCAGCAGCTCTAAACGTATCTCCAGCCCCAATAATAACCTTTTTCCCGCTATCCTTTAAATTTTTCGCTATTTTCCCAATGGACGTAGTCTTTCCGACTCCATTTACACCGACAATCAAAAGAATATTCAACTTTCCATCCTGCAATTTTAATTTTGTGTTACTTTCATCGCTATAAACAAGTTTAGCTTTTAGCAATTCCTTTAATTCATCATAAATTTGCTCTGATGTTTTCAATTTTTTTCGTGAAACCGATTTTTCCAGCTCTTCCACAAGCTGCATTGTCATATTCATCCCAATATCCGATTGAATCAGCAATTCTTCCAATTCTTCATACAAATCATCATCTATTGTTTTTCCCAAAAGTACTTCTTTTAATTTTCCAAAAAATCCCTTTTTAGGTGTTGCTAGTCTGTCTTTTAATGGCTTTAATTTAGGCTTTTTCTTAGTTTTTTCTCTTTCTTCAGAGTCATTTTCATCTAATTCACTTTCAAAGTTTTTTTCTAAATTTTTACTAATATTTTTTGGGCTTTTATCTTTCAACTTTTTATTTTCAACTTCAGAATTTTTATTTGATTCATTATCCTTTTTCAAAATTTCATCAGCTGTTTTTTTTATTTCTTTTTCTGTTTCTTTTTTTATTTTTTGTATTTCATCTTCACTTTCCTGAATTTCTTTATCCACCTGGTTTTCAAGCTCGCTTTTTTGCTCTTCCTCACCTTTTTTCTTTTTCCCAAATTTAAAAAAATTTTTCAGCATTATTTTTTATCCCTTTCCGCCTGTGATTTTTCCAGATAATCTGGCTTTAAATTAAAAATGTCAGTTTTTTTCACAATATTTTTTTCAAAAACATCATCATTTCTCAAATCTTTATCCAAAAACATTTGAACATAAGTCATCGTATTAATAGACAAATTTTTATCCTCAAATATTTTTACAAAATTTCCCAATTTATCCAATATTTTAGCTTTATAATTAAAAACTGCATCTCCAATCAAATAAATTTTTTTGTTATTTTTTTTATTTTCAATTATTTCCTCAATTATGTTATCCAATTTCGTAACTTCATAATTTTTTACTAATTCCAGCTTATTTCCAGCTTTCTCATCAAAAATTTCATAAGCTGCACAATAAATTTTTTCTTTCCGTGAATCAATTAGTGAATATATTTTCACATTCTCATCATTTTCCAAACTTACCTTCAAATTATAATAGCCTTGAAATCCAAGTGCATCTAATTCATTCACTTCATAAAAATTCACATTTCTTCCAAAAAAAAGTCCTTTAACAACTGAAATTGCTATCCGAACTCCAGTAAATGAACCAGGCCCAATTGAAACAATCACATTTTCAATTTCATCCAGCTTTTTCCCAGTCCATTTCAAAAGACTGTCAATTTGCTCTAAAATCGTGGTAGAATGTGTCTTTGCCATTTCTACATGGATTTCTCCCAAAAGTTTATCCTTTTTATAAAGTGACAAACCAGCCAGTTTAGTTGTAGTCGTCATTGCAAATGTCAACATATCTTTTCTCCATTTTTTATTTTTATTTTTTAACAAGAGTTCTTAATCCCTTGTTATATAATTTTTTTGTTTTTAAAATTCAAAATTTTCTTTAGTATAAACAATTTTGTTATAAAAATTGTTCAATTCCAAAATCTACTTTTTCTCCATCAAAAATTGTATAAACTGCAATTTTTCGAGCTTCATCCGAATAGTGATTTATCTCAACAAACACAGCATCTTCAGGCATCTCATCCAAAATTTTATCCGCCCACTCGATAATCACAACACTTCCCTCTTCCCCAATATAATCCTCAAATCCAATCTCATAAATCTCTTCAGGATCATTAATTCTGTAAACATCAAAATGATATACAGGCACATCTCCAGAGCTGTACTCAATAACATAAGTAAACGTCGGACTCTTTACATTTTCCGTAATATTATAATATTCACAAATTTTTTTAGTAAATGTAGTCTTTCCAGCTCCTAAATCTCCAATAAGTCCTAGACATCCTCCATTTTTTAGCTTTTTTGCCAAATTTATCGCCAGTCTGTCTATCTCTTCAAATGTCAATATTTTCTTTTCCATAATTTTCTCACTTCTAAATATCTTTTAAATCCTATATTCAAAAAAATATATAAACTAATTTTTATATGCTTCAATAATTTTTTCAATAATCTGAGTTGTAGAAATATTATCTACAAAAGACAAAATCTTTACTTCTCCGCCATTTTTTTCAACAATTTTTGTTTCTGGCAAATCCTCTTTTTTATAATCTCCACCCTTTACGTGAATATCTGGCTTTAAAATATCCAGCAGTTTTTCTGGCGTTTTTTCATCAAAAATCACCGTATAATCCACAAATTTTGTTCCCAAAAGTACATAAGCTCTATTTTTTTCACTATTTATAGGTCTTTTATCTCCTTTGTTCACCTTAACCGAAGCATCGCTATTTACACCTACAATCAAAACATCTCCTAAATTTCTAGCTTCTTCCAAATAAGTCAAATGTCCAATGTGCAAAATATCAAAAACTCCGTTAGTAAACACTACCTTTCTCCCAGCTTTCTGCAATCTTCCTATCTCATTTCCCATTTCATCAGCAGTCAGCAAATTATTTTTAAAACTTTTTTTCAATTTCTTCTCCAATATATTTATTTATAATTATAATGTATTTTATTAATATTCATGCAATCCCTAAAGTCATTTAATTTTACAAAGGTCTAATCATACATCAAATTATACCACATTTTTTACAAAAAAAGAAAATTTTTCTATTTTTTTGACAGAGCATATATTATATAACTTATATAATCGGTGCAACACTAAAATATACAATAAAACTAATTCAATACTATTCCCTGTTTAAAAAGTGAATATTTATTTTAACGAAAAAATAAGAGCAGAAAAAAGTTCCGCTCTTAAAAAATATTTTTTACTTTTTTGTTACACTCAACTTGGTAATATGCCACATTTTTTATAAAATAATATCTTCAACAGGCAAAATAACCGCACCCATCGAAATTCCTCGCCCCAAATCTATCTTCATAATTTTAATAATTCGTATAATTTCCTGTGCATGTTTATCTTCCAAATAAGTAACTAAAATGCTATCTGTCCCTGGCCAAACATGTGTATTAAAATGTTTAAAAGTCTTACTCCAAGAACTATGAACAGCTGGAACTATAAAATATTGATCTATTCCATACTCTCTTAATTCTTCTTTCATTTTTTCCGTGTAAAATGAATCAAAATATATCTCTAATCTTTTCACAAAATTCTCCCCTCTAATTTTTCTGAACCTCCCATGACTAAAGTCGCGAGTGTTCTTGTACTATTTAATAAAAAGTAAATTTTACAAGTTACCAAACATTTCAACAAATCAAAGAACTGAATTATTTAGTATATCCTATTCTTTCCTGTTCTTTTTCCTGTCTTCTTTTTTCCTCTTTTTCTTTTTGCTTTCTCTCTTTTCTTTCTTCAACTAACGAATACAATACTGGTGTAAAGAATAATGTCAAGACCGTACAGAATGAAAGTCCAAACATTACTGCTATCGCCATTCCTTGATAATATCCTGAACTTCCTTTATTTGAGAATACCATTGGAAGCCATCCTAATACTGTTGTAAGTGTTGTCATTAAAATTGGTCGGAGTCTTGAACCACAGGCTTCTACTAAGGCATCGTGTATCGACCAGCCTTTTTTCCGCAATCCCGCAACGAAATCAAGCATTACAATCGCATTATTAACCGCCATACCAAATAACATCAAGATACCGATCATAACGAACATACTAAGTTGTACTCTAGTTATTGCTAATCCTAAAATTACTCCAATCATTGATAATGGCAATGTTGTCATAATCATAAGTGGCAATATAAATGATTCCAACTGAACCGCAAGTACTGTATAAATCAACACAATCGCAAGTAACAAGTCTTTCATAATTTGTCCACCCATTTCAGCTTGGTTTTTAGCTTGTCCTGCTACCCCAATTTTATATCCTTCAGCTGGATTTGCCTTTTTAAATGACTGTTGAATAAATGCCGCTGCATCGTTAAATCCTTTTGATTTATCCAAGTTTGCACCAACTGTTACAATTCTTGTACCATTTTCTGTTGAAATAGTCGAAGCACTTTCTTCATATTGCATTGTAGCAATATCTCCTAATCGAACATAAGTTCCTTTATTAGTTTTTATCTCTAAATCCATAATTTTATTCAATGAATTTTTTTGATTTTTTTCCAATTCCAACACTACATCCAATGTTTCTGTACTTTGAGTTACATCAATTGGATTTGCTGATCCAGACGCTGTCATAAATAGCATTTGAGTAATATCTGTTACAGTTATTCCATAACTTTCTGCTTTTACTCTGTCAACTTCCAATTTAGCTTGTGGATATCCACCTTCAGTTGATGACTTAACATCCTTAAACCAAGACTGGCTCTTCATATCATTCATTATCGAATTTGCAATTCTATTTAATTCTTGTGGGTCTTCACCTTCTATTTGGAATGAATAATCTTTTTGTGACATCATACCTCCTGCTTTTTGTGGTGAAACCGCAAGTGTTACATTTGGTAAATCTTTTAATTTTTCTCTGACACGGTTCATTGCCTTCATCGTATCTTTTTTTACATCGACATTTATTGTCGCTGCACTTTTTGAGGCAATAACATTTATATCTTTAGTCGCTGGATCTGCTTTTACAACAGCTTCCATTTTATTTGCAATATCTTTTGATACATCTAAATCCAATCCTGTCGCAAGTGTCGCAACTACCGAATATTGATTATCATCAATCGTTGGGAAGAATGTAGTTTTTACTGTTTTTCCTACTCCAAATACAACTATCACAAATGCTATTATAACTCCAATTACCATTTTCCATCTATTTTCCAATACTTTTGCCACTAATCCTTTATATTTATCCCTAAATGCATTAAATTTAGCAGCTTTTTCAGCATTATCTGATATTTTTTTAACATCTAAAAATAAACTCGAAGCCATTGGAACCCATAACATCGCAACAATAATCGAAGCTGACAACGCAAACATCATTGAAAACGCAATACTCTTAAATACTTCCTTAGCAATTCCTTCAAATAATATAATTGGCAAGAATACACAAACTGAAGTTGCAGTTGATGCCATCATTGGAAGAATTACTTCATTCGTACCCCGTACCGCTGCTACATCTGCCGGTTCCTTATTAATCTGAATATGATCAAAAATATTATCCAGCGTAACAACTCCGTTATCTACTAATGATCCAACCGCAAGTGATAATCCCATTAACGAAATCATATTCAATGTTATCCCTTGTGTCGTAAGTAAAAAGAATGTAAACATTGCTGAAATCGGAATCAATGTTCCCACAACTAATGAGGCCCTCAAGTTTTTCAAGAATACAAAAAGTACTATAATTGTAATAATAACCGCTTGTATTCCTGAACTTGCAACATTTTTTATTGATTCACTAACTTTTTCACTGTTATCAACTATTATATTATAACTAGAACCTGCTGGAAATAATGGTTTTGCTTCTTTCAAAGTTTCCTTAGCCTTTTTCGCAACCTCTACCAAGTTACCATCTTTACTCTTTTGAATCATAACAGCAACCATTTCTTTTCCATTATACGTTACATACGATGTAGGATCCTCTGTTCCATACTCAACTTTTGCCACATCAGCCAATCTAACTGTTTGATTATTTTGATTTGAAATAACGATATCCTGAATTTGATCAAGCTCTTTTAATTCTCCATCAACTTTTAGGATAAATTCTTTCGTCCCATCAGTTATCGTACCTGCTGGCGTTACTGCATTAGCCGCTTTTATTTTACTATAAATTTCTGCCGCTGACAAATTATATTCCTTCAATCTAGCTGGATCCAACCAAACTTTAATTTGTCTTGTTGCATTACCCATTACAGAAATATTACCAATACCTCTATTTCTCTTCAATCTAGGTTGTAATGTTTCTTCAACAAATGATGTTATTAACTCTTTATTTCCTCCAGTAATCCCAATCATTAACGCCATATTGGAACTATCTGCCATATCTAATTTTGATACTGTAGGATCTTTAAAGTTATCATCATCTGGCAGTTGTCCTTTTATTTTATCTATTTGTGTTTGAACTTGTACCTGTTTAATATCCGTGTCCACTCCATAGTTAAACTCTATCGTAACTACTGATGAACCATAAGATGAAGATGTTGTAATATTTTTAATTCCATCTACATTCAATGCCGCATCTTCAATTTTTTTAGATACTTGTGTTTTTACATCTTCCGCTGTCGCTCCTGTCCAAGTAGTATTAACAACAACTATCGGTGTATCAAAATCTGGTATTCTTTCCTGTTTCATACCTGTCATCGCTACCCAACCAGCAAAAATCATAAATACAAGTATCATCGTTGTCGACACTACTCTCTTCGTTGCAAATTCTGCTACTGTCATTTTATCTCATACGATTGCAATAACCGTACACTCCTTTCTCTATTTTTCTATTACTGCACAATATTTACTTTTTCATTCGCTTGTACAACATTTTGTCCATCAACAACTAACTGATCTCCAGCTGTCAGACCATCACCAGTCACTGCCGCATAAGTTTCATTTTGATTAGAAATATTTATCGGTATCATAACCGCTTTTCCATCTCTAATAACATAAATAACTTGCTGAACACCTCTTACTACAATCGCCTTTTTAGGAATAATCAACCCATCTTCAGCTCCTGTTGCAATATTTGCTTTTCCATACATTCCACTTTTTAATTCTCTATCTGGATTAGGGAATTTAACTTTTACAATAAATTGTCTACTAGCTGAATCAGCTGAAGCTGCTATTTCATAAACTGTTCCAACAATTTCTTTACCATTCAATTCATCAACCTTTATAGTTGCTTGTGCTCCCATTTGAATTTTTTTAACAATTTCTGCTGGAACTCCAATTTCCAATTTCATTTCACTTTCATTAACCAATGTAAATAATTTTGCTCCTGCTGATACTTGTTGATGTCTTTCTAAATCCATATTTGCAATATATCCGCTAACTTTAGTTTTAATAACAGTTTTACTGTTAGTATCATTTGCTGTAGCCAAATTAGCTTGTGCCGAACTCAAACTGTTTCTTCTAGAAGATAATGCATTTACCGCTGTATTATAGTTACTTCTAGCTGAATTTAAGTTAGCTTGTGCCGAACTTAATTTTGTTTGTGCTGTCAAGAAATCAGTTTCTGTAATTAATCTTTTATCATATAACATTTTATATTTTTGATAATTAATTCTTGCTTCTTCCACTGCTGCTGCTGCTGAGGCAATATTTCCTTTAGCTGCACTAATATCTCCATGTGCCGAACTAATATTAGATTCTGCTGTTCTTACATTTGAAACAGCCTCTCTAACACCAGATCTTGCAGCTTGATTATCAATTGCTACAATTACTTGCCCAGCATTTACATAATCTCCATTTTTCCCATTAATTACTACAACTTCCCCGCTTGAAGTCGCTGTATACGGTATTTCTTCTATCCCTTTTATCGACCCACTTGCTGTATATCCTAGTGACATTTGATTCTGACCAATTATTTGCACCTTTACTGGTCTTGCTGTAGACAAATCCCCTTTTGGATTTTTCTTTCCACACGAAGCAGCAAGCAATGCCAACACCGTCATCACTACAATTATTTTTTTATTTATTTTCATTTTTCCTCCTTATTTTTCATGACTTCAATTTTTATAAAATTCTCTTAACTCATACTATTTTTTTGAAAATTTGTTATTTTTAATCTAAAAATGCTCCATATTTTGAAACTAAGAAATAATAATTCAACTTAGCCTGTGCATAATTTACTCTTGCCTGTCTCAAATTTGTTTCCGATTGCAATAAATTTTCCATCGTAATCAATCTGTATGAATATCTTTCCCTTTCTGAATCGTATGCTTCTTCAGCCTTTTGAACTGCCAGTTGTAATGCCGCTATACTTTTTTCAAGTGCTCTTAGCTGATAATAAGTTTTTTTCATATTCGCCTGAACAGTTTCCAAAGTCTGATCTGCTTGAAGTTCTGATATTTCTTGAGTTTTTTTCGCATATTTTACATTATTTTTTCTTTCTCCCCAGTCAAATATGTCCCAGCTCCATTTTATTCCAGCCGAAGTCGTAAAATTTTTTGTTTTAAAAATATTTCCAAATTTATCTTGACTTTTTAATACACCATAATTTACCATTCCACTAACTGTCGGTTTAAAGTCAGCTTCTTGTATTTTTATATTTTTTTTACTTAAATCATTTTGTTTCACAGCCATTTTATATTCTGTATTTTCTATCGGCAATTTTGCCAAATCATCTTCCAATTTAATAGTTTTTGTAAAATTATCTTCTACTCCAAAAGGAACTATCTCAATTTTTGAACTATTTTTTACTCCAATCAAAATTCCAAGTGATTCTTTTGAAACTTCAATATTCCCTTCTTGCTCTACAATCTGTGCCTCAATCTCAGCCACACTTCTTTCTGCTTCTGTCAATTCTGGCTTAGTCGTCATTCTCAAATCATACAGCTCTTTTTGCGTCTTCAAATTTTCATCCAACGTTTCCTTTGACTTTTGTAGCACTCCCAAAGTACTCATTGCATTATAAACATCAATATATGCTTGAACTGTGCTTAAAATTGTATCTTTTCTTACTTTATCCAAGCTAAGCTGTGCTAGTGTCAACTTTTCCTTACTTATTTCATGATTCAATTTTAATTTTCCACCTGTATAAATTGGCTGTGATAACGTCAAATAATGCTGATATGCCTCTCCAGTTCTATTAAAATCTTTATCCAAATGTCCTTGTGCACTTCCTGAATATCCTACTGTAAAAAACTTGCTTGCCCACGTTCTATCCACATCAATTTTTCCTTGTTCTGTTTTCAACATTTCAATCTTAATATCTTTATTATTTTTAATTGCCATCTCTGCTGCTTCCTGTATCGTTATCTTTTCTGAAAAACCAGGAATTGCAATTAACAATAATAATGATACCACTATTATTTTTAGTTTATTTTTATCTCTTTTCATTTTTTTCTCCTATTCACCATTTTTAAAATTCAATTAATCCAGTATTCTTAAATTTTTATTTTTGTACAATTTTTAACAAAAAATAACTACTGTTTGCTATAAACTTTCTATTTTTTTTACAATTGTCTTTATTTATTTCAATGCATTATCAGTAAATTTCACGATTTCACTAATTAATTCCTTATTATCTTCCACTATTCCATCAAAATCTTCTTCTAAAGCAAAATTATATTCTTTCCTATATAAAATTTTTTCAATCAAATAATTATTAATTGAAGAAATTATAAAGTCTGAAATTATATCAATATTATATTTTTTAGTATTCTCATATTTCAAAAGTATATTTTCTTTAACAAAATTCTTAAAAAACTTTGTCATTTCTCCATTAAATTGACTTACAATTGTATTTTGAGTAAAAGCATTTACTATCCCAATATCCATATTATTAAAAAGCACCAAAAAACTTCTAAACTTTTCCTTAATAAAATTTTCTAATGTTTTCCTTGGATCTACATTAATCTCCATCTTTGAATACCGCTCTATTTCAAATCTCTTTATATCTTTCAACAACTCATACAAAAGTTCCTCTTTTGTCTTAAAATATGTATAAAAACTCCCCTTTGAAATACCTAACGTTTTCGTTATATCTTCCACTTTCGTATCCGTATATCCATTTTTTCTAAACAATTCAAAAGATTTTTCAAGTATTTTCCTTTTTTTCTGTTTTTTTACATTTTTTTTCCCTTCCAAACGTCTTCCCACCTAACAATATAAAAATTGACTCGCAAGTCATTATATTATAATATAATTTTTTTTCTAATTTGTCAATCATTTTTAAAAGTCTATATTTTCTTTATAATATACCCAAACTCTAAATTTATATGATTTTGAATAGTTTAATTTCGACTGGATTTTAAGTATATACTTTAATAAATGAAAAAACTAGTTCTATAATAAAACTAGTTTAAAACCAAACTCAAAAGCTATGACTATTTTACTCAAGCCCTAAGTTTACATAAATTTCAAAAAAAAATAAAATTATCTAATTTGGACAAAAAAATAGAAGCTGAACTCAAAATCTTAATTATTTTAAGACAGCTCCTTTATATATAACAAAACCAAAACCCTGTTTAAAAAATAGAAGTCATATTTTATATTATAACAAAACATCTCTACTTCTTTCAAAAAAATTAATAGCTATTCCCCTATTTAAAAACAACTTTCACTTCTTTCCCATAAAACGCAACCCCAATCTTCAAAATATTCTTTATCCCTCTTGCCTTAAGCTTCGTATCATATTTCTTCTCATCAATCTGCTTCAACGCCTTCTGTGCTCTCTCTTCCATCCCCTTTTTCGTCTTCGATATTTTAAATTCCATAAGGTAAGCTTTCTCGTTACTTTTTATTGGAATCATTGCGAGGTCATATCTTCCATATCCACTCTCATCATTTGAAATAATCTCATATTTCCCCATTAAGAATCCTACAAGCCCTATCATAAACACTTGATATATTTTTTCCATTTCCTTATCCAAATCAAAATGACTCAGCATATTTATCATTATTTCTCCCAAGGTCTTCTCAAATTTTTTAATATCTCCATTTTCAAGTGCTTTTATCAAAATATTTGTTTTAACTTCTGTTCCAAAAAATCTATTTAAAAACATATTCCCAAAATATTTTCGTATTTCCTTATTTGGAATTCTTAAGTTATAAACATCTGTATATTCTGAAGTTACATCTATTTCCTTCTGCTTTTCATCTTTTGTCAAATACCCACTATACAAAAGTAATTGCCATATCTCATCATCATTATTTAAAAGACTTTTTATCGTAGTTCCATCCGAAATATATTTTTCAATGCTTTCCCCATCAGTAAACCGTTTTAAATCATCATAAACACTTTCCCCAGCATTATTAAGCATATTTTCTAAAAGCGTATTCCCTGAAACATTTGCCCAATATGCCTTTATCTCTTTTTCTCTCACATAATTTACAATAGACCAGGGATTGTATACTTCACTTTCTCCAAAAATATATCCATCATACCATTCCCTAACCTCTTCAATCTTATATTTCATATCAAAATACTCAAGCATTTCAATCACTTCGCTCTCAAGGAGTCCAAAATATTCTGAATAATCTTTACTTAAAATCGTATTTACATAAAGATTATTTAAACCTGAAAATATTCCTTCTTTTATGATTCTTGTTATTCCTGTTAAAACACCATATTTCAAGGAATTATTAGTCTTTAATGCTGAGCTGTAAAATGTTTGAAAAAAGTTTATTGCTTCATTGTAGTATCCTTTATCAAAAGCATTTATTATTGGAGCATCGTATTCATCTATTAAAATTAT